>JANMMV010000059.1:0-3425 GCA_031373565.1 Saprospiraceae bacterium | reverse complement strand
TTCCTACAAACCAATGTGAAACATATGGTATCAAAAAACCCCTATACATGATCTCTTCGCAAACGCCAGCCGCCATAGCTAAAAAAGCGTAGTGACTAAAGTCTTCGATGGTTAGGGGGATAATGTCTCTCATTCCTGCATCAGATTCATCATCACTTTTTGATCGACGGACACTCCACCACAGATCGAGCACATATATTACGATGACAACGGCCAGGGCCAAAAATGCTATTTTTGATGGCGTGATCCAGTCGATACCTAGTGTATACCACGGCCGTTTGGTTATATTCCAAGCAGTGAGTATAATAGAAGCCGCTATAAATAGTACCAACCCATTGGTATAATACAAATGTTTTTTTGGTGGAAGTTCTATCTTCTCTTCGTCCATAGGACCTGTGCGAATAGAAGCTACCGGGAGACCTATTAGTAAGATGAATCCAAGTATGTGATCAAACCAATTATATTCTATCAATGAAATAAAGTATTAATGGCCGCAAAACTAGTCTTAAATTCTTAATAAACAATTTTTCCGTTTGGATCAAAACAATATAATCAAAAAAAATATATATGTGTATTAAATATTTGTTAAATCTTTTATTATATTTGTTCTATTAACTAATTTATTAACCTTAAGTAAATATTATTATTATGCGCAAATTACTTTTACTTTGTTTTTATTTTGTCATTGTTGCTGGAGCAAATGCCCAGAAGTCCACGATTAAAGGGACAATCGTCGATGGCAATGGTGCTCCGGTCATTGGGGCTGGCGTGTCAGCTAAACCTGGAAACATTTCAGCCATTTCAGATATTGATGGAAATTACATGTTGAGTGTAGATGCTGGGGTATACTCGGTGACCGTTTCTTCTATCGGCATGGTTGAAGAAAATTTTGCAGTGACAGTAGGTCGTGGAGAAACAAAGATGATGGACATCAGCATGGAAGAAGACGCAACGACGTTGCAAGATGTAGTTTTGGTAGGAACTCGAAGCACTCCTAGGTCAAATACAACTTCACCATTACCGATTGACGTGTTGTCTGCAAAAGATCTAATGGCTACCGGTCAGAACACTTTTGATAAGGCGCTTCAGTACAGAGTTCCTTCATTTAACGTAGTTCAGACTCCTGTTAATGATGCGACGTCATTACTAGATCCTTATGAGATTCGTAACATGGGACCAAGTCGTACATTGATCCTGATAAATGGTAAGCGTAAAAACATGTCATCTTTAGTGTATGTGCAAACATCTCCGGGACGTGGTGAGACTGGTGCTGACATTTCTGCCATTCCCGCTGACGCGATTGAAAGAGTAGAGATATTGAGAGACGGTGCATCTGCACAGTATGGTTCTGATGCGATCGCTGGTGTAATGAATATTATCTTGAAGAAAAAAGTTGATTACGGTTCCGCAACACTGAGAGGTGGCATAACAGGTGAAGGTGATGGCGGAATGCTTGGCATAAGCTACAATGCTGGATCTACTGTAGGTCAACGTGGTTTTGTAAATTATACAATAGATTTCTCTAAAGTAGGATTAGCAAACAGACCTGGCGTAGTTGACGCGGCCGCTGAAGCAGATCCTAATTTGGGATTTGGAGCACCTTTAGCTGATGTGCAAGCATTCCTTAAAAAATTTCCAGATGCTGGTAATGTAAATGGTTCGCCTGAGACATCAGCAGCTAAGTTTTTGGTAAATGGTGGAACAGCCCTTTCTGAAAATTCAGAAATGTATTATAACGCGGCTTACGTAAATAAGAAAGTGAACAGTTTTGCAAACTATAGAACGCCATACTGGAGACCTTTGAGTAGTTTTCCTTATTTATTAGACTTATTTGGTGATGGAACAAATCCAGCTTCATATAACGGATATGTACCTACTTTTGAGGGTGATCTTAATGATTACAATGCTACATTAGGGTACAAAACTAAAATAGGTAAATGGAATTCTGATGCTAGTATCACCACTGGTGGAAACAAACAACTATATACAGTTTCAAATTCCCACAATAGATCTGCAGATGCCAATGGCAATTTTATCTATGGCGCTTTAACTCCTATCTCATTCAAGCCAGGTGGAACATCATTTAATCATATCGTAGGTAACTTGGATATCACTAGATCTATCTCTGACAAATTTAGCATAGGTTTTGGTTCTGAGTTTAGAACAGAAAATTTTGAAGTGATAGCAGGAGACGAAGCATCATATGTAGGTGTAGGTGCAGATTCATTTCAAGGTAACACACCTGCCAACTCTGGAAAGTTTAACCGTTATAACTTAGGTGCTTACTTAGATTTGAGTTATGATATTAATGACGATTTCCTAGTCAATGGTACTGTTCGTCATGAGGAATATAGTGATTTTGGTGGTGCAGATGTGTGGAAATTGAGTACGAGATATAAGTTGATGGATGATAAAGTGACGTTGAGAGGTTCGGTTTCAACTGGATTTAGAGCGCCTTCACTTCACCAAATCTATACTCAAAAATCACAATCTTCATTCCAAGCGGGTGGTGCTATCGTTATCACAGGTATCGTAAACAATGTATCATCAGCAGCAAGAGCGAATGGTGTTCCAGCTTTAACACCTGAGAAATCAAACAACTTGACTGTCGGTGTAGGACTTAGACCTATTTCTAGCTTAAGTTTGACGTTAGATTATTATGATATCAAAGTACAGGATAGAATCATTTTAGGTGAGCAAATTGACTTCGGTCAAGGAGGACAAGCATTCTTCGTAAATGCCATGGATTCACGTACTTCAGGTATTGACTTCGTAGGTAGTTACAAAGGACTAGAAGTTGGTTCAGGCAAATTAGGATTTAATCTCGCTGGTAATTATATGATTAAAAACGAAAGAGAGGGAGATGTCAAAAATCCAGCAAGTGTAAAAGCGGTAGGGCAAAATGTTTTAAGTGCAACTCAAGAAGCACTTCTATTTTCATCTAGACCAAAGTTCAAAATAATCGGTGGTCTAGACTACGAAATGGGTAAATGGGGTTTTTCTCTTAATAATACGACTTTTGGACCTACTACATTCAAAAATGCTGGTATGAGTAATGATCTTCGTATCGAGTTCTTGACTAAAAATGTTACAGATCTAGGTATAAACTACCAAGCGACTGAAAAAGTAACATTGTCATTTACAGTGAATAACATTCTAAATGTAATACCTGAGTGGGAGTTTGTAGCTGAAAATGCTGCAGGAACAGCTTTAATCAATGACGCACAATTGATCAGCGATCAAAGAAATCTTATTACATTCAACAATAGATATTCTATGGTAACTTATGATGGTTCACACTTCAGTCAGTTAGGTAGAATATTTAATGGTGCTATCAATATCAAATTCTAAACAACGGATAGTATAACTCTTAAGGTATATCTTCGATCGGGTGGTTCAATAATTTTGGGCCACCCGATTTTTGT
>JANMMV010000051.1:0-3656 GCA_031373565.1 Saprospiraceae bacterium | reverse complement strand
CAGGCACGTATACAAATACATTAAGAACTACCGACGGAACAGGTAACACTTCGACATGTTCGTTTACCGTTACTGAGGTCGGAAGTGCACCTACGATCACATGTCCGGGAACAATTGTCGTCAATAACACATCAGGTCTTTGTGGCGCATTTGTAAATTTTGCAGCCACAGTGGCAGCTGTACATCCACCCGCTACTATTACCTATAGCAGGGCACCGGGTTCGTTTTTTGATATTGGCTTTACATCTGTTACTGCAACTGCATCCAACTCATGTGGTAGCGTGTCTTGTACATTTTTAGTTTTGGTCAATATAGGTGCAGATCCAGAGTTAGCAGCTGCATATACGATTATCGCTAATAATTACATAGGACTTAAAACGAGCACTGTCCAAACGGGCGGTATTGGAACACATTCTACATTGGGAAGTACGCAATTACAATCTAACACAGTGGTTTCCGGTGGCCTAAGCTTCGTAAAAACACCTAATTTATACGTTGATTTAACAAGTGCAGCTCAAACTTATATAAATGGTAATGTTAATCCAGCGATCCTTCCACCTTACTTATATACTAGTCCATCAACATACAATAATGTCACGGTGCCAAATGGAACTACTAGAATATTAGACTTAGCTAGTTATGGTGACATTTTGGTTGGTTCAAATGCGACCGTAATTTTCTCAGGTAATAGTGTTGTTAAAGTAAAACAACTAAAAACCATGAGTGGCGCAAGGGTACTATTTAATCAACCAACGAGGGTAGCAGTCAAAGGTATCATGGAAATTGGCCAAGGAGGCTTGGTAAATGCATCAGCAACTACACTAGTTACTTTCTATGTAGATGGAAATACAAATATCAAGTCTAGTTCAAGGATAAATGCAAATATTTACACGCTAAAGCTTCTAGTTGTTGAAAGTTCACCTGCAACTAGTCCCACGTTCATGACAGGATTATTTATTGGTCACCAAGTGAATGCAGAAGCAAATTCTATTTGGAATCGAAATGCCAATGTGAATTGCTCATTAAATCAAGCAAGTCGCGCGGCAAATGATGACTCAAATACAGCAGTAGATTTGCAACCGATTGAGTCTAGAACGAAGGGTAGTAGTTTCGTCACATATCCAAATCCATTTGTTGACGACGTTAACATAGACTTCCAAATATCAGATGAATACAAGCAAGTAGAGTTTGTGTTATATGATATTAGTGGAAGACAAGTTGCTAGTCTTACAGCTGATAAAAAGGGTAATAATTTAATTAGTTGGAATTTATCAGGGATGCAAGCGGGCATTTATCAGATAGCAATGAAAGCAGATGATATTATTATCCAAAGAAAACTAATTACCATCATAAGATAAGTAACTAGTTTACAGCTTCGGAGCCTAAACAAGCTAGTAAAACAGAGATAAAAGTGAAATGACCAGAGCCTTGCAATTGTAATGATTGCAAGGCTTTTTTGTTTTGTGTTTAGATCGCTATAAATTTCATACATCTAACGCATTAGTAAACCCAAATATCAAATTAAGTGACATTTTTACAAAATGTATTTCATTAATTTCAAAAGCCTAATATCATTTCAGATCATGATTTTCATCATTCACATTTATTGACAAATGGGCGATCTTTGTAGTATAAATTAAATTCATTATGATAAAAGAAGTTAAAGGAGATATTTTGTTGAGTGGTGCCCAAGCAGTTGCTCATTGTGTAGCGCCATTAGATCATTTCGACAGTGGATTAGCGCTACATCTTAGAGATATGTATCCATCTATGGTCAAAGATTTCAGGCATTATTGTCATATACATAGCCCTAAATCTGGTAATATTTGGACGTGGGCTGGAGTAGGTGGTAAGCGTATAGTCAATCTAATGGCCCAGGAGCCTGTTAATTCTAAGCACAGTGCTGGCCATCCCGGTAAAGCAGATTTGAGTGATTTAGATCATTGCTTAAAGAAACTGTCAAAATTTATTGAAGACGAAAATATTGAGAACATAGCTATCCCAAAGCTGGCAACAGGCGTAGGCGGACTAAAATGGGATGACGTAGAAGCACTGATACAAAAACGATTAGCTGATAGTAAGGCAAATATATTTTTGTATTCTCAATATGTTAAAGATCTGAAAGCTGATGAATAATAGTTTATTGATAATTCATCTTTGCTGTAAGGTAGGGTTGAATTCACAAATAAACCATTAATTCGTTTTGATTTTTGTTGATGACATTCGATATTTTCATAGTATCGAATGTCTTTTTTTAGCTTAAAAAACAACTATCCTAAACAAACAACTGATCATAAAAAGTGTATACCCAAAAACCGATGTAAATCATCGTCGGGAGTATCATACCGCGCATGGTTTGATCCCATCGTTTGCGTTGGGAAATCTGAAAAGGTATCAAGATCGTACAAATGGATACTAGAAGAATCGTCCTGTACATATGATCTGATGCTAACGAAGAACCTGCGCTGCTCATCCATCCCATGGATATCAACCATTCTACTAGATTATTGATAACCACATATCCCAATACGGGCACTACTGCTCCAAAAAGAAAACCAGTAATAAATGAATCTTTTTCTATCATAATAGTTTATTTTCTAAAAAGTGGAGATCTTTGATAACGTCATATTGAGTCAAATCATGGTGTGATGGCACTACGCTTGCGTATCCCATTGCTAGTGCTGATATATCACTCGTCATATCATTAGGGTCTTCGTACGACTCAAATTTTCCGCTCAGCCAATAGTAAGTTTCTCCTCTAGGATCTATCCCTACTTTATAGTCTTCTACCCAAATACCACGACCTTGTCGACATACTTTGATACCTTTTATCTCTGAAGCTGGAAGCGCCGGTATGTTTACGTTCAATAAAGTTGCTGGTAATTTGGTTTGTGACAACATCTGTGCAATAATCTGTGATGCTACCATTTTTGCGCCGCTAAAATCTGCATCAAATTTGTAGTCCATTAATGAAAAACCGATAGAAGGCGTGCCTTCTAGACTAGCTTCCATCGCTGCTGACATAGTGCCTGAATAGATAATATTGATCGAAGCATTTGAACCATGATTGATACCAGATATACAAAGTCTGATTTTCTTATCAGGATCTAAGATGTTCTTCGCCAATTTCACGCAATCTGCAGGCGTACCGCTGCATTCATACGCCGTAACTCCTGACATGATATCTACTTTACGCAATCTCAGTGGATCTAGTATCGTGATGGCGTGACCTTGTCCAGATTGTGGTGAATCGGGTGCAACAACGAGGACTTCATCAAATGCTGCTGCAACTTCTATCATAGCTTTTATTCCCGGAGCGACGATACCGTCATCATTTGTTACTAAAATCATTTAAAATATCTTTTTTCAATATTTACAAAAATAACAAGAAATACACGGATGTCCAAAGAATGGAGAAGTTTTTGTCAAAAATTTAGATACTCAATATAGTATGATGCTTTATTTACAGTATAAATGCACGAATATATATCGTAGGGTGAAACTTATTTTTAAATAAATAGTGATCGGAGAAGTAATATTTTGTATAATATTTTCATAAATTTATGCTTCCAAACTAATCCGCATCCTTATGAAATCTTTTAATCTTGACAAAATTGGGATCACGCACCCAAAAATTATTCGTAATGCTTCACCAG
>JANMMV010000048.1:0-2317 GCA_031373565.1 Saprospiraceae bacterium | reverse complement strand
GCAAAAATCTAACATGTGTAAGGTTGTTCAGAATGAGCGGGATGCAAAGATATGGAAAATTTTGGATCAAAAAATGATGTAAGTTACATTCTCCCCTTAATTATCTCATTGACAACACCTGGATCCAATAATGTCGTGGTATCACCAAGATTTGACAATTCGCCTTCAGCAATCTTGCGTAAGATGCGTCGCATAATCTTGCCACTGCGCGTTTTGGGTAGGCCGCTTACGATTTGTATTTTGTCAGGTTTTGCGATCGGTCCTATGATCTTGGAGACCATTTGATTGATTTCTTTGGCCATGAGATCATGATCTAAGTTGGCAAGGGGCTGATTGCAAATCACAAAAGCATAGATACCCTGTCCTTTGATATCATGTGGATAACCTACGATAGCACTTTCAATGACGTCCTCATGCATGTTGATTGCGTTTTCAAGTTCTGCCGTACCTATACGATGGCCACTGACATTAAGCACATCATCAACTCTGCCGGTAATTCGATACATTCCATTTTCATCACGAAAACAACCGTCACCCGTGAAGTATAATCCTGGATAAGTAGAAAAATAAGTCAATCTGCAACGCTCATGATCACCGTAGGTAGTACGCAAGATGGATGGCCAAGGGAATTTGATACATAGATTACCCGATACATTATTTTCGGTGATTTCAAGACCTTTTTCGTCTACTAGAATGGGCTGTATACCTGGCATTGGTAGGGTAGCGTAAGTAGGTTTAGCAGGTGTTATACCTGCTAAATTCGTAATCATAATACCTCCAGTTTCCGTTTGCCACCATGTGTCAACCAATGGGAGTTTTGATTTGCCGACATAATCATGATACCAATGCCATGCTTCTTCGTTGATAGGTTCACCGACAGTCCCCAATATCTTGAGAGAACTAAGATCCTTTCCTTCAAAAGGTGATAATCCATATGCCATCAATGACCTAATAGCGGTAGGTGCTGTATAAAGCGTCGTGACTTTGTGTTTTTCAATGATATCCCATAGTCGTCCCGCATCAGGCCATGTAGGCACTCCTTCAAATATCACGGTAGTAGCACCAGCACAAAGTGGACCATAACAAATATAACTATGCCCTGTGATCCACCCTATATCCGCTGTGCAAAAGTGTATGTCAGACGCATCATATTGAAATGTATTGACAAATGTATAGGTAGCATAAACCATATAGCCTGCGGCCGTATGAACGACTCCTTTGGGTTTGCCAGTAGAGCCAGATGTGTACAAAATAAATAAGGGATCTTCGGCTCCTACAGCCACCGCTTCAAAAGGTGGATTACCCATCTCTTCGATACTAGCAACCTCATCCGACCACCAGACATCTCGTCCTTCAGTCATCTCAATAGAGATACCGGTCCGTTTGAGTACAATCACTCGATCAACAAAATCGCATTGGGTGAGCGCTTCATCGACTACTGATTTGAGTGGTATATCTTTTGCACCTCGATAGGCACCATCGCAGGTGATAACAAAGTTGGCTTGGGCATCTTGAAGACGATCTGCAATACTCTGCGCACTGAATCCGCCGAAAATCACACTATGGATTGCGCCAACTCGCGCACAAGCCAATACAGCAACTGCAAGCTCCGGCACCATCCCCATGTAGATACATACTCGATCTCCTTTACGGACACCATTATTGACCAATACATGCGACATCTGGCTTACCTTATGATGGAGTTCATTGTACGACCAAGCAATCGATTGATGAGTAGGATCATTCGGTTCCCAGATAATAGCCGTCTTCCCGCCTTGGGTCGTGAGATGTCTATCAAGACAATTCTCGGTGATGTTGCATTGAGCCCCTTCAAACCATTTTATTGACGGTTCAGTAAAATTCCACTCCAATACCTTGTCCCAGCGACGTTTCCACGTGAAGTTCTCCGCTACATTTCCCCAAAATCTGGCTGGATCATCGACACTTCGTTGGTAAGTAGCTTTGTATTCTTCGTATGACTTGATTCGCATTTTTTCTACCATGATTGATTATCGTCAGTTGGTTGTGTAAAAATACGGGAACTTAGGTTAATCTAAAAATAAAAGTATGCATAACACAAGGCATTTTTTATTAAAGCTAGCGCTTGCCCCATCGTGGCGACATGTTGGAATAATGTCTTATTACCCACCGAGTGTTAGCCCCTTCGGGGCGACATTTTGGTATAAAGGTCTACGGCTTGTTGCAGTAAATACCCGATCGTCTCCACTGGTAAATCAACATGCGGGTCAAAAAGCATAATTTTCATGCGAGCTCGATTTTCTTGAATCAAGTCTGGATGTTCTAGTTTCTTCCCTTC
>JANMMV010000039.1:0-2745 GCA_031373565.1 Saprospiraceae bacterium | reverse complement strand
CCGCACCATCTAAATCAAAATTGGGACGAAGAGAAGGTGATAGCAAAAAAAGCAATTTTAACGAAGCTAAGTACAATGCTCGGTGAAGACATTAGCAAATACATTGAAGTAGAAGAAGTTCTACATCCTCAAATGATAGAGTCTCGTACGATGAGTCATACAGGTAGCCTATACGGTTCATCTAGCAATAGTAAAATGGCAGCTTTTCTTCGACATCCAAATTTCACGTCTTCTATAAAAAACTTGTATTTTGTGGGCGGAAGCGTTCATCCTGGTGGTGGTATACCATTATGTCTTAAAAGCGCAAAGATTGCTAATGAAATTATCCAAAACGATTTCAATATTTAGCTATGGAGCAAAAAAGTAAAATTGCAGTTGGTCTAGCTTTACTTTTTCATATCAGTGGGTTGATAGGCATGACAACAAGCGCGAAACCTTGGTTTGTATCTTTGACACCATTGACCCTTCTGTTGATGTTTGGACTATTTCTTTGGACAGAAGAAAATAAATCAAAAGCGTTTTTCCAATTTGCTGCCATTGCATTTGGTACAGGGATCATGGTGGAAATCATCGGCGTAAATACTGCATTGCTTTTTGGAACCTACGAGTACGGGTCCACTATGGGATTAAAATTGTTTGGTGTTCCTCAACTGATGGGCATCCAGTGGTTAATGACCATATTGTGTTCTTCTCATTTATTGAAATATATACTACAACTTACAAATAAAACGTCCCGGCCGGTCACTTTTGCCATTGCTGCTGCTATTATTACTACATTATTTGATGTTGCCATTGAGCCTATTGCGATGGACTTTGAATATTGGAATTGGAAAGATGACTTTATTCCATTTTATAATTATGTATGTTGGTTTGTAATTAGCTTTCTATTACATTGGATTAATGAGCATTTCTTTAAGCGAGAATCAGTAAATACTTTTGGTGTGATACTCTTAATAATACAAGTCTTATTTTTCGTATTACTGCGGATAATACTATTGTGATTATTTTTCCCTTCCTCCCTTTAATGCTTTTTGTAAAGAATCCAATGCTGCCCATTCGCCAGCGTCAGCTAGCCCTGCTTGTTTTGGCCATGTAGTTGGGTCCGCAAGCATATATCTCGGTCCTGCTTTTTCCAAGATATCTTTGAGCTGAGATACTGGTGCTTTTGATAAGGTGGACCAAGTTCTGATACCATCAGAATGGAGTAACTGTTCAATTTTTGGTCCTATTCCTTCTACAGCTTTTAGATCATCATGGGTGTACTTCTTCAATATACCGAGTCGCATAAAATGCTTTTCGATTTTAGTATCAACGAGTTCTTTAGCCTTTGGGTTTTTGGTCATGAAAATTTCTCTTTGCGAAGCGACAAGTCCATCCCAATCTCCACTATGAGCTAATCCTGCTTGAGTCACCCACGGATTTACATCGATCATTCTATATTTTGTTCCGTAAGAATCTAAAATAGATCGCAATTCTGTAGGGGATTTTTGAGATAATTGTTCAAAAGTGTTTATGCCATTGTTATTGAGTATTTCCTGCACTTTTGGCCCTATCCCTTCTAAGATTTGAAGATTGTTTGGTTCTACTAGGGTGGAGTCATTTACAAATGATGATGGTAGATCTGCTACTGGTTTTTGGGTTTTACTAGTTGTTAGAGGAATTACTATTTCGTCAACAACGGATGTAAATTCATCGGTTTGCGGTGTTGCAATTACTGCCGATTTTGTAACAATTGATGTAGATGTTACAGATTGAGCGTCTACACTGACGAGCCGTGCCGCCGTAGCCGAAAGAGAAGACTCTATTTCTCGAAGCTTATTTTTGACCTGTTGCAAATCATGGTCTACAGCGTCCTTTGAATTACGAATTAGATTTTTCTCATCAATCGAGGCGGCAAGATTGGCTTGAAGGTCTTTATTGGTCTTTTCGAGGTGCTTTACCATAGATTTGTATTTTGACCACAAGAGATATCCTAAGCCTAGGCCGAGTACAAAAGGTAGAAACCAAGGTAATAAAGGATTTACGCTACAAAAATCAAAAAGTAACATAGTATGTAGTGATTAGTGAGTGGATGGTATTATCGATATCTCGACACGACGGTTTTTTGCTCGTCCTGCTTCGCTATTATTATCATTTATCGGATTTTTTTGACCAAGAGAAACCATTTTTATGCGGTTTTCTGGCAACCCTTTTTCTACAAAATAGTTTTTGACCATCCTTGCTCTTTGGAATCCCAGTGTTTGATTATTTTCCGCCTTACCTTGATTATCAGTGTGTCCAGTGAGCATAATGCTACTGCCTGTTTTATTGGCTTTTACAATCAAATTATCAAGGTACGATTCTAGTTCTTCGCTGTTGAGTTTGGCAGTAGAATTAAGTGGAAAATAGATCAACACTTTATCATGTTGTTCCTGGATATTTGGCGTAAACATCCTTACTTGCAAGTCAACGGCTTCAAATGGTAATATTCGATGTATTGAGTCACATACCATCTGTCTTGTAGTTATGATAAACTTTTCATCGGGTATCTTTAAAAAAGTTTCCCTTATCTTTTTGGCTCTAGAAAGGCCTAAGCTATCTGCCTCGTCAGGACACAAGAGTCCAGTTATTTCTATTTTGTGGGTTTCATCAATAAGTGCAGCCAATGAATCTTTGACGACCGACCAGCGTTTTTTGAATTTTGGGTTAGATTGATTGAAATCAAACACAAATGCCGGTTCAAGAATCTTGAGATTTGATATTGAT
>JANMMV010000825.1:0-5224 GCA_031373565.1 Saprospiraceae bacterium | reverse complement strand
AGGATCAAGTCAAAATTCATCTTTCGTTATACAAACAGATTTAGTAAAAAATATCTTTAAAACAGCGAAGATTGAAGCAGGGCTCCGAGCAAGTCTTAATAATCGTAAGACGATCAACAATAACTTCTTTGTTGACCCTATTACAAAATTGAAAACTATAGTTGAATCTCCCAACTCAGATTTTGATAACAATGATGCGGTCTATGCAGCCTACGCAACTATAGCAAACCAAGAGAAGAGAATTGGATATAAAGTCGGCCTAAGAGTAGAAAGCTCAACTTTTGACGGTAAACTGACAAAATCAGGCCAAGAATTTTCAAATGAATTCCCCCTTGCGCTATTTCCTTCGGCTTTTATATCTTACAAAATTGGAGAAAAGGATTTGGTTCAGTTTAGTTATACTAGGAGGATCAAACGACCTAATTTTTTCCAAAATGTTCCTTTTGCAGACTCGACAGACATCTATAACATCACCAGAGGCAATCCGAATTTGATACCCGAGTTTACAACAGCCTTAGACGCGGGCTATATGAAAAGATTCAAAAACGAAAGCTCGTTACTAACATCCGTTTATTACAAGCAATCTAATGGACTAATAAGTAACTACCTTATCAAAGAAGAAAATGGTGTTTTAGTTAATACCTTTATTAATGCTAATTCATCATATGCTGCCGGTGCTGAAATTACGTATCAGACTTATTTGTCAAAAATGATAGATGTAAATCTTAATTTCAATGTGTATAATTCGAGAATAAACCTAGATAAGCTTACTCCAGAAGATATTCTGCCAGGAGCGTTGTGGTCATATTTTACCAAAATTAACAGTAACTTCAAGTTCAAAAATAACTTCACCCTGCAGGTTTCGGGCAACTATCAGTCAAAAGCAAACCAAGCTGTAGATAATGGTGGAGGTGAATTCAGATATAGAGGTGGTGCACAGACTTCTGGTCAGGGCTTTATTGCTGCCGCATATACAGTAGATCTGGCACTCAAGAAATCATTCGCAAAAAATAAGTATTCCGTTACCGTAGGAATAAATGACTTGTTTAGAAGCAAGTATAACACCGCCTTCGCTTCAAATCAGTTTTTTAACCAAGAATACCAGCGTATCAGTAATCCTCAGTTGTTCAAAATCAATTTTTCTTTCAACTTTGGAAAGGCAGATTCTGTCCTATTTAAGCGAAAATCAAAAGGTGCTGACGAAGCACCAGAATAATGGTCGGCGTTTAATGATCAATTCCTTATCTTTGCGTCATGGCAGCAAATACATTTGGAGAAGTTTTTAGAGTGACCACATTTGGTGAGTCTCATGGCGCAGGAATAGGTTTGATAATCGACGGCTGCCCTCCAGGCGTATTAATAGATCTAGATTTTATCCAGTCTGAGCTAGAACGGCGAAAACCAGGGCAGTCAAAAATCGTAACGCAACGACACGAAGATGATAGTTTCATAATCCAAAGCGGCACCTTTGATGGTAAGACGACTGGAACTCCTATTAGCATCTTTATCCCCAATGCAGATCAAAAATCTAAGGATTACGACCATATTGAGAATATCTTCCGCCCATCTCACGCCGATTATACTTACCAAGCCAAATATGGCATCCGTGATCATAAAGGCGGAGGCAGATCATCTGCACGAGAGACTGCTGCAAGGGTTGCCGCTGGCGCAATAGCAAAATTAATACTTCGACAGTTCGGTGTTGATATCTTTGCATACGTGAGTCAAGTTGGACCAATTAGATTAGAAAATATCATTGATATCGATGCATCACTTATCGAATCTAATATCGTCCGATGTCCTAATACCCAGAAAGCACAAGAAATGATTGATCTTATCATGGAAGTTCGCAAAGAGGGCGATACTATCGGTGGTATGGTCACATGCCAAATCATCAGCTGCCCTGTAGGGCTCGGGGCTCCTGTATTTGATAAGCTGCATGCAGATCTTGGCAAAGCAATGCTCAGTATCAATGCGGTCAAAGGATTTGAATATGGTTCTGGATTTGCTAGCATTAGCATGCGTGGATCAGAACATAATGACTCTTTTACAAAGAATGAAAATGGTGAAATCATAACGACGTCAAATCATTCTGGCGGTATCCAAGGTGGTATTTCAAATGGCATGCCCATCTATTTTAATGTTGCATTTAAGCCCGTGGCAACGATCGTAGAAGCTCAGCAAACCATCGACAAAGAAGGCAATGATGCGATAGCTGAAGGCAAGGGCCGTCACGATCCTTGTGTTGTAGCTAGAGCCGTCCCCATCGTAGAAGCGATGGCGGCACTAGTTTTAGTAGACCATTGGCTTAGACAGAAGATGGTAGGTTAGCCATTTTCAAAATCTTTGTTTCTAAGACAGACTTGAAATAAAAAAGCCTTAAATGCTATTGCACCTAAGGCTTTCTACAATTTTAAATATGGGTCACTTATTACTTGGTCAACTCGTACTTGTAATCAAGGACTTTCAAGATCCGTTGTCCAGTCTTAGGATTGAGGTTTTTTAAATAAAGATCTACATCTACTGTCTCGGAAACTTCTTTCTTGCCACTATCAAAAGTAACATGGATTACGGCTTTTTGACCTTTCTTTATTGGTGTTTTAGGATAATCCAGTGTTGTACAATCGCAACCCGATGCAATATCAATCGTTATAACTTCGCTACCTGTGTTCGTAAAAACAAAATCAAACTTCTTAATTTCCCCTTTTTTAACTTTACCAATATCCAAGTGCTCGTTATCAAAAGTCATTTTCACACCTTGTGCCACTTGTGGTTGCGGAGCGGCCGCTGCTGCTTTGGCTTTGGTTGAAGGCGCTTTGGTAGTCTTGCTAGCAGGTTTCTTTGCGGCTGGCGTCTGTGCATCAACACTTCCGATACTGCAAAGAAAGATAAAAGAGAAAGTACTTACTAAAAATTTCATAAAACGTAGGAATTTAATAATGTTTAACGATGCAAATATCATGATTAAGACGCAAAAAAGTCTTATAAATATGTTAAAAAAACAACAAGTATAACTTAAAGTTTTTTGGTTAGGTAAATACAGGTAGGAAAATGGTCACTATAGCCACTTTGATAGCTATCACCTGAAAAGGTACGAAATGGATAGCCTTTATACTGTCCTGCAGACTGTATCAAAAATTGTTTGTTAAAAACATTGGCACCTGCATAAGAAAAGCCTTTTGGATCTTTTGGCGCAAGCCCTTTTGAGATGACAATCTGATCGAACAAACTCCAAGTATCTTGATACGCATTGGACCCTACACCTCTTCGATACATATCTTCGAACGGGTTAAATACGCCGGTTGTATTGACATCTTTAATATTGTCTACACATCGTAGATATGCTTTCATACTTTCGCTAGTGGGATCATCATTTAGATCACCCATGATAATGATCTTGGCTTCAGGTGTTAAAACCATAATTGAATCCATTACACGTCTGCAAAGCTTAGCCGCATTATTTCTATATGGAGCTGTTCTTGCTTCACCACCCGATCTCGACGGCCAGTGATTAACCATTATGTGTAAAGTATCATCGTCCAAAAGCCCTTTAACATACAAGATGTCTCGGGTAAACAGTCGCTCGCCATTATCTAAATTGATGAGCGGGATCGGTACTGCAGCAATGGGAGTAAAGTGAGTAGGATTGTAAAACATACCAACATCCACACCTCGCTTGTCTGGAGAATTAAACTGTATAATTTTATAATGACGACTTTTTAACAAAGGATCATTAGCAACATCCTGGAGTACTTTCCTGTTTTCGATCTCAGCCACACCAAGTACAGATAGGCCTGCAGGCGCTTTTTCAGTTCCGATCTGTGAAATTACTTTGGCCATGTTAGCCACCTTTTCGATATATCTCTGTTGTGTCCAAGCTCTGGCGCCGTTTGGCAGAAACTCTTCATCATTTATCAAAGTATCGTCTACAGTATCATATAAATTTTCAAGATTATAAAAGCCTATTGATGCTACTTTTGCACTCTTGTTGCCAATTGTTTGGGCAGACGAACCGTAAGCTATCAATGAGCAAATACATAGGATGAGACTAAATCTTAACATAAAAATTCTATTTTTATTTTTTGCAAAGGTAACTTTATTATTGTCGAAAATCACTGTATTCCAGGCTATCAAGATTAAGTTAAAGTTAAAACATGTAGACTTTTGATCATATTTTAGTTTAAACCACAATAAAAATATAACTTTGCGTCCACAATCAAAAGCTTTATGTTGAGACGAAATCACTTCACTTTAGTCTTGGTTTTTATGTTATTTAATATTTATTTAACACAAGCCCAGACCGTTACAGGAAAATTAATGAGTTCTACCGTGGGTGGACCGTTGTCTGGCATCGCTTTGCAACTCAAAGATACTGATATTGAGACTTTTACCAACGGTTCAGGAAATTTCTCTTTTCTTCAATTGCCGGAAGGCAAATACACCATCATAGCTCGATCAGAAGGTGCTGAAGTAACCGTACTTGATTTTGACTATGTAGGCAAATCAATTGACTTAGGGACGCAGCAAGTTGAATTGCCCGTTATCTCCACAGGATCAGAGATTTCAACTATCGATGTCGTTGACCTAGCAGGTATTGATAGCGATGACGATAATTTTTCGAGCGTTTTGTCAGCAGGTAGGGACGAGTTTACGAATGCAGCAGCGTACAACCTCGGGGCGGGGCGATTTAGAATTCGTGGTTACAATCAGGAAGATTCTGAGATGCTTATGAATGGTATGACTATGAATGACCAAGATGATGGACGAGTATTATGGAATGCCTGGAGTGGATTGAATGACGTTTTGAGAAACCAAACTAGGGTATTGACTTTAGCTTCAAATGATTATACATTCGGCAGTATAGGCGGAGCAACCTTTGTTGATTTGAGAGCTTCTAATCAACGTGAAGGAAATAGAATCGTTTACTCCACTAGTAATCGGACGTTTCAACATCGAATCATGGCAACCAAGTCAACAGGGCTCATGAAAAATGGATGGGCATTTTCTGGTGCTGCCTCGTACCGATATGGTCAAAGTGGCTACATTGCAGGTACTCATTTCAGAGGATATAGTTTCTTTGGGTCAGTCGATCGCAAAATAAATGAAAATCATGCACTAAACGCTGTTATCTTTGGTGCACCACAGCACAGAGGACGATCTGGAGGATCAGTCCAAGAGGCATATGATATCTTAGGTGATAATTACTACAATAGTTTCTGGGGAT
>JANMMV010000805.1:0-2353 GCA_031373565.1 Saprospiraceae bacterium | reverse complement strand
GCTAAATCATTAGACAATGGCATCAAAAAGGGGGTTATTTGGCATACACAGGGCAGTGGTAAGACGGCTCTAGCATTTTTTAACGTCAAGTTTTTGACGGATTATTTCCAAAGGAAAAAGATTATCCCTAAGTTTTATTTCATTGTTGATCGCATTGATTTGTTAGAGCAAGCCAAAAAAGAATTTACGAGTCGGGGCTTAGTTGTCCATACGATCGACTCAAGAGAGGCTTTTGCTAAGGATATTAAATCTACTAGCGTGATTCATAACTTTTCAGGCAAGCCAGAAATTACGGTGGTTAATATTCAGAAATTTAAGGATGATCCCAATGTCTTGAAAACTGAGGATTATGACGTAAATATTCAGCGTATTTATTTCTTGGATGAGGTTCACCGCAGTTACAACCCTGAAGGTAGTTTCTTGGCAAATCTCGAACAATCCGATCGCAGTGCAATCAAAATTGGGTTAACGGGAACGCCTCTTTTGGGAGACGATTACAACTCTAAGATTTTATTTGGTGATTACATTCATAAGTATTACTACAACGCTTCTATCTCTGATGGGTATACGTTACGGCTGATCCGTGAGGAGATTGAAACTAACTATAAGCTGGTTTTACAAAAGGCTTTAGAGGCGGTTGAGGTGTTGAAAGGTGCGATCGATAAGCAATCAATCTTTGCTCATCGTCATTATGTAGAGCCATTGCTTGACTATATTCTTCAGGATTTTGAGAGTAGCCGATCGCGTTTTGGCGATCGCACTATTGGCGGGATGGTGATTTGTGATAGTTCGGAACAGGCGAAAATGCTCTATGAGATTTTTCTGGAAAGATTTCCTAATCCGCAAAATTTGACAAATCCATCCCCTCGCCTCAGTGATGTGAGCGCTGAGTATGAGGTACTGCTCAAGCCGAAAAAGCAAAAATCAAACTTGACTGCGGCTTTGATTTTGCATGATATTGGTACAAGAGATGAGCGCAAACACTGGGTTGAGGAGTTTAAGGAAGGCAGAGTCGATCTGCTGTTTGTTTACAATATGCTGCTGACGGGTTTTGATGCGAAGCGACTGAAAAAGCTCTACTTGGGACGTGTCATCAAAAAGCATAACTTGTTACAGGCTTTAACTCGTGTTAATCGACCTTACAAGGATTTTCGTTATGGCTTTGTGGTTGATTTTGCGGATATTCGTAAGGAATTTGATGCGACTAATAAGGCTTATTTTGATGAACTACAGGCGGAATTGGGGGATGAGTTAGAACATTATTCTAATTTGTTTAAGTCAAAGGAAGAGATCGAGTCCGAGATTGAAGAAATTGAGGATGTTATATTTCGCTATGACACTGCAAATGCGGAGATTTTCTCGCAACAGATTAGCCAAATACAGGACAGAGAGACAGTTTTAGCTCTGAAAAAGGTTTTAGGGAATGCGAAAAGTCTTTATAACTTGATTCGGTTGACGGGGCATTATGAACTTTTAGAAAAGTTGGATTTCCAGAAATTAGGTGACTTGTATCGTGAAGCTAGTAACCGTTTAGATGCGATTAATCTGAGTGCAAGGTTAGAAAGTGGTGCTGATGTCACCACTTTACTCAATGAAGCCCTAGAAGATGTGATCTTCTCATTTGTGAAGGTGGGTGAGGAGGAATTGGTGCTGGCGGATAAGCTCAAGAATACATTGAGGCGAACCCGTGAAGCCTTAGCAAATAACTTTGACAAGGCAGATCCGAAATTTGTGAAGTTGAAAGAGGAGCTAGAGCGTTTGTTTAAGCAGAAAAAGCTAAGTGAGGTGAGCCAAGAGGAGATGAACGTTAATATTGCTAGCCTGAATAAGATTTATGAAAAGATTAAGGAGCTTAATCGTCAAAACAACCTATTAAAGGCGAAGTATGCGGGTGATCCGAAGTATGTAAGGTTGCACAAGCGGCTAGTCGAGTGGGGCAAATTGTCACAAACAGAGCGTAAAATTTGTGAGGTGTTGCTAGGAATAAAAGTTGATGCGGATGGGTTTGTTTTGCAAAATACGAAGATTCTCAATAATGAGGTTTATTTTAGTAAAGAGATGATTCGTTTGCTGATTGCTCAATTTACACAGCAAAAGATCAAGCTCAATGCAGAAACCTCAACCTATATTAATAATCTGGTTGTGAAGGAATATATGAATGAATTTAATGGGGGCGGGGCTTAAAGTTATAATATGAAAACGTAATTGCAAGGTAGGTACATAGAGATGGTTCTAGCCGTAGCGAAAACACAGTTAGTTACTTTTGATGAGTTTGTTGAGTGGAAGCCTGAGCAGGGTTTCTATGAGTTACATAATGGAGTAATTGTTGAGATGCCACAACCTGTCGGAAAGC
>JANMMV010000802.1:0-2965 GCA_031373565.1 Saprospiraceae bacterium | reverse complement strand
ATTTTGTTATTTAGTTATCTCGTTATCACCTTATCACCTTATCACCTTATCACCTTATCACCTTATCACCTTATCACCTTATCACCTTATCACCTTATCACCTTATAACCTTAACCTTCCGATCACCTCGGTCTCCCCCCAGAAAAAATAGAATTGGCACTTCGTTGACCATAATCATATTTGAGAAAACTGAGAGAGCTTGATTTCACACCTATAAAAAAGCTGTATGTCCCATAATCAGGTGACCAACTAAAACTCATTTGCCAGCAATGCAAATCCCTCGATAAACCAAAAAATGGGGCAGGTAAGGCTTTGTTTTTAATATCATAAGCGATGTTACCAATATTGAGATCCCAATTTTTGGTAAGTGGAATCGATCCACTAACGCTAATGGTATGACTTGACAACTCAAATGTATCTCCTCGGGGCAAACTTCGCAAGCTAAAATTCAATGCATGCGAGAACGAGAAATTGTTAAACCAATCTGCAAGGGAAGGCACTTCATATTGTCGTTTAGGCACATCTTCAAGATTTTCTCCTTGCGTGCGATCATCTGCGGGAGTCAGTTTATCCCCTTTTTTGCCTGCATTAGCCGCTTCGGTAGCGATACTTGACTTAGTAGCATCGTTTTTACCTAATATGATCTCTACAATCCTTCCAAATGTAATCGAAGTCGTAAATTGACCGTTGAGAGATACAAAATCTAACGGTCTTTTCTTGTCCGCCCAGACACTTTGGTTGGTTATTCGCCCTTTTTCATCGTAGACATAGGGAGTGAATATAGTGTTGAAATTAAAATTTGTCAATCCTTTGAGAATGGTTGTATTGCCACCCATTGAGACCGCACTCCATGGTAACGTATCATTTAGGAAATTGTGCGAACCATTGATTCCGATATTGTCAAATAGCCTTATTTTCTTTTCTATGGAGTCTTTCTTTGACCAATACTTGGCTTCGATGATATTGGAGATGCCATATGAAAGAGCTAATTGCTCTTCACCGCCACTTAGCGTACCGAATGGACTATTGGTATATCTACTGTAGTTGATGGGTCTATTGAATTTAGATCTGGTATCCGTATCGACCACTTCTTGATACCGTTCTCTTGTTGCCGGGCGATAGCCGAATGATACATTTGGTTTCACAATATGGCGGACGCCCCTGAAGAAGCCTTTGCCTCCATTTATTTTTCCAAATATCTGTGTATTGAGCGAAACGGCGGTATTAAAATCTCGATAAACCCCAAACTTCGATTCAAATGATTCAGTTGGTGCTTCGTATCCTAGGAGTTCTTCAGTAATGGTGTCTAATATCTCTATTCCTTCAAACTTCCTAGTGTATTGTTTTGTCAACCATACTTCTTCATAGTTGACGGATGGAGAAAGGTTGAAGTATTTGAGCACCCTAAAATTAGTATTTACACCTGCTTTATGCTGTATCCCAGTCTGTAGGTTGTCCAGTGTTTGTTGAGTAAACAGCAAAGTGTCTGCTACTTTAACAAAGTTACGCAACTCAGAGTTATATTGAAGTGCTATATTGTGCGTCCAGTTTTCTTTGGTGACATTTTTAGGTTTGAATGGAAATATGGTATTCATCCGTAGCGAAATGTTTGGCAAGGTTATGTCCATGATCCGCGTGTTGGTGTTTTGGCTATGACGAAATTCAGCCGCAAACCTAAATGGCGTTCCTGGCATATCATGCGTAAAACTAAAATTGGATGAGATCGTATTATTTAATTGTGATGCGGCATTGAAGTTATTACGCTGTTCAAATCTGTTCGTTTGAAAATTGATGTCTCCGCCGATCCTTCGATATGGATGTGCTTTACTATCTTGAGCATGTCGAACGCGAAGCGAAAAAGCCGTCTGCGACAGTGTTTTTCCTGTTTCATTGTTATCTTGGATATCATTTCTATAACCGATAGAAACATTTCCAGTGTAGGCATACAGCTTCTTGTAATCAGTCGTTCCCCTTATACCCCAAGATCCCCGAGTGTAGATATCTCCAGTGATTTTGAGATCTGCGTAGGGACCCAAAGGCCAATAGTATCCCACATCCCTAAATCCGAGTCCTAACTGTTCGTTGTAGTCATAGCTTGACGGAAATATAAGTCCTGATGATCTACCTTTGATCAATGGGAAAAAACCAAACGGTAAAAATAACGGGGTAGGTACGCCTTCAATTTCTAGCTGGGCGACACTTAGTACGGCTAGTTTTTTTGGTACAAATTTCATTTTGCTAGCTCTGATGCCGAAATGGGGTGGATCATGGTTGCAAGTCGTTATGATGGCATCTTCGTTATAGATACGATCATCTTCCTTATTGCCCAGACTATCCGTAAGTCCTGATATGTATTTGGTTTTCGATCCTACCATGTTAAATTCTCCTTCTTGGGTGACGGCATGGATTACTTCTCCTTTTTTGGTCTCATAATTATATCGCATCGACTCAAAAGTAAATGTGTTGCCTTCACCTATGAAAGTAGGTTTTGGTCCTGTTCTTCCTTTTTTGACTTGGATGAGATAGGCTTCGATAATATTTTTTTCAAAGTCAATAACGATTGAATCGGCCTGTACTTTGATCGGTCCATAATCCACTGAGGCCGCACCATAAAGGTGTACTTTTTTCGTAATGATGTCTGTCCATGATGAGTCTTTTGCCACATAGATCACTTCGTCTTTTATCGCATCTTTGGATATCGAGTAGGGTAGTGCGGTCGAATCTGGCTTTATGATGGCTTTTGATCTCGTACTGTCAATTGTTCTTTGCTGCTGTGCATAAGCACGTGCCCAAGGAGTAGAATCTATTGAAGTAGTGTTTTTTGTTGTAGAATCCTTTGGAGCGCTAGCATTCACTGGTGTTTTGGCCTGCTGAGAGAGTGCTGAATGACTGAAATGCAAACATATTATAAAAGATAGTACTATGTAAAATATATATTTCAAGTGTTTTTTATATTATATATAAA
>JANMMV010000742.1:0-2018 GCA_031373565.1 Saprospiraceae bacterium | reverse complement strand
ATCAATCCATTCTTTATGGGTGGCGACGAGATCCTAAATATGCAAACAAGGGTCCTTTGTCGACCTGATAAATGGGTGATCAATCCCGATGGTTTCAGTGGTGCAGGCTATAAATATTCTATGAATTTTACCTTAGAACTCAATATCGAAGGGGTATCTTCTACAGATGTGGAAGATATCGTAGGCGCTTACGTAGATGGGCAACTGCGTGGTGTGTCAAAAGTGAATTTTTATCCAGTACTCAACAAATACTTGGCTTTCTTGACTGTTTATAGCAATTCAGCCACCAACGAAACGGTAGAATTTCAGATTTGGGATGCATCAGAATGCAAGTTGTATGCGAGTACGGTAGAGACATTTGATTTTGAAGCGGATGACATCATAGGATCACCGACAGTACAGCAAGTCATTCATACCAATGACCAATTGCTCCGCAAAATTTACATACATCCTGGGTGGAATTGGATATCATTCAATTTAGATTTATTGACACCTGAGATCAATGGCGCGCTTTCAAGTCTGACCAATCCGTCGGGTTGTTTCATCAAAAATCAAAATAACATCAGTGGCTACTCAGATAATTTGCAATTGTGGTTAGGATCTGAAGATATAGATAGCTTATACTCATTTCCGATGTATCAATACAATGGTCTACAGTCTGATTCTATCTCTATGGTAGGTGGTTTTATTGATCCTGAGACACCGATGCCATTGCATAGTGGTTGGAACTGGATCGGTTACTTGCCGCACCAAGGATTGTCCATAGCTGACGCACTTGCTACGTTATCACCGCAAACAGGAGATTTCATCAAGAGTCAAATAAGTTTTGCGCAGTATATCGACACTTTAGGATGGAACGGTTGGGTAGGTAATCTCGGCTATTTGAATGCACCAAATGGGTATTTGCTCAAACTAGCAGTTGCAGACACCTTAATTTATCCAGATCCACAAAATCTAATAGGCAATAATCCTGCTGCTAAAGGCGTAAAACCAATCGAAGAAAACTTTGGTAAAACGCTTGTCAAGTCTACCGCTCCTGAAGCCATGCCTTTTGATCATTGGCAAGTGGATCCTACCAAGTATGAGCACAATATGAATGTGATTGCGATCGTCGTCAAGCAAGAAGGTAACGATAATTTACTATCCGAAAATGACGAAGTAGCCGCTTTTGTAGGCAATGAAGTACGTGGAAGTAGCAAAGCACTTTTCATACCTGCATTGAACTCGTACATGATATTCATGTCCATTTATGCGAATGCCGAAGGAGAGACATTGACTTTCAAACACTATGATGCATCAGAGAATAAGGAAATCAGCTTGATCGACAAAACGAGCTTTAAGATCAATCAGATCTGGGGCAAAGTAGATCTACCGCAGCCATTGCACGTGGCACAAGCAGTCGGTACGGGCGATCTTGCTACTAAGCAACCGATTAGTATGTATCCAAATCCATTTATGAACCAACTCACCATTCAGGTCAATGCGACTATCGCCGAAGATGTGCGTATTGAATTTACAGACGTACATGGTGTCGTTGTGGATGAAAGAGTAGTAAAAATACAATCTGGCTCCAATGAAATAATGTGGAAACCGAAAGCAAGTCTTTTGGGTGGTGCTTATTTTATAAAAGTCAAAGGCTCAACCACTAACCATACGCAACGAGTGCTCTATATTCGATAAAAAGAACCCCGATTAATCAAAAGTAGGGAGACCGTCGAAGTGAATGTCTCCTTGCTTTTTTAGATTTTTCGAAGGATGAAATCATTTTTGAAATCTATTAAATGAAAATGAATGAAATATAAAGTACCAAAAATAAAAATATGGCTTAGTTCGATATGTATCATTTTGACGACTTTGATTTATAGTCAAAACCCCAATTGGCAACAGCCAGTTAGTTCAGCATACACCTTTACTTCGAGTGTCATTTCGATCGTCCAATTAAGCGATATTAGGTCGAATAATGCGGATGATAGAGTTGCCTTTTTTGTAGGTGGAGAATTGCGCGGTTTGAGCAAGCC
>JANMMV010000725.1:0-4938 GCA_031373565.1 Saprospiraceae bacterium | reverse complement strand
AGAAGTGCTTGGCAGACTATTGCCTGGTACTGCATAGTATACACTATTGTTAACACTGGTAACTACTGCTGTGATGTTTGGATCATCAAAAGTAACTTGAGGAAAAGTCGATGGCTGGTTTGGCACTGCTGTGCACGTGGCGCAAGTAAGCACCATATTGACTTGATTGGCCGATTGAAAAACAGTAGGTGGGATAAATGTACTGTTGCTCAAAAGGGGTATAGGATTGTTCATCGGATTGGGTACAGCAGTATTTAACATGGCAGTGAAATAATCCTCATAAAACAATTGTAAGGGCTGTGCAAAAGTATTTGCAGGATCAGGACTTCCTACCGGCTGGTAACCTTGAGGCACCGTACCGGAGTATCCCATACCTATGATGTGCATCTGAAATGTATCTGCTACTTGCGATCCGTATTGTATATTTTGTCCACCAATCATCAGGTCGCTTACCGTATATCCAAGATTGGCTGGTACTTCAAATACAGCATGCAATATAAAATTGCCTGGCAGTGGATTACCATTTTCATCATCCAACGATAGCGATCCTCTTTTTACAGTCCAAAAAGTAGATGGCGAAGTGCCAGGGTCTTTTGGGTTTGTGTAATTACTAAAATCAGGTAGCTGAATATACAAGCCCGGTGGATTGGCGAGCGATACCATTAAGCCTTGGCCACCTGGTTGATTTCCACTGTTGACCAGCGAATTTACATTACCGCCAATGTTGGGATCGCTGTTTCTAAATTTTTGACCAAACTGAGCATCACACAACAAAGCATTGTACTGCGAAGAAGGCCAGATGACAGAGCCATTTTGATTGATGCGTTGCACACTGGCAGCTGTCGCAAGACCAATCTCTGTCTGCAGTGTATTTGGTGTGCTAGTGAGGTGCACTGCACCTCCACTAGCAGCTGTAGAAGCTGTACCTGTATTCCATTTGTTCAATGGATTGTAGATCGGACCACCGGTGATTGGATTCACTACACCTGGTAGGCTCAAATCCTGGAGTGTAATTTGAGGTTTGTCAAGAATAGTTTGGTACAATTCCAAGACTTTATTGGAGTCTATTAGCCAAAGTGAATTCCAATACTCAGGGTTTTCACATGTGAAATCGATTCTGGTAATATTGCCATTGCCGTCTTTGGTTACAGCCCACTCGCAATACTCATCCTGCCAGCCGCGAGGTCCATACGGATAGTACGGCGCTGTCGTGCCTGAAGATGGACTACAAGGACTATTATTGATACCAGGAGTCATCATTCCATTGTCTGCCCATTGATTGAGTTGGTCTTGTGATGCTCCCGGATAATTGTAGGCCAATCTTCCCGGAAAAGCTGACCATGCAATAGCTACGTAAGCAGAAGGTGGATTGTTGTCTTCCGGATTGTAATAATTGGTAGGTACAGGTGCATTGGTGGCATTCCATGGATTGCCTCTTAAACCCTGCTCTGTGAAGCCATTGAGATTGGCATTCCACAAATCATTGAGTTCATCTTGTTTGCCTGGAGCATTTTGAAAGTCCTGGATTCCAGCTGGAGTTCTGAATTGAAACTTACCAGCTGCATTGGTGCTGTTTGGGTCTTTTGTATTCATAATTTTATATTGTTTAATTTTTTTGAAAACTATTTAGATTACAAAAGTAAATTAGGTCACAATAGGAATAAAGCGTATTTATACTTGTTATTTGGCAAGTATTTTTACCTATTAAATGGAAAAAGTATTAGACATGGATGAGGATAAGTAATTAATTAAAATGTACACCAGCACAGTCCAAAAATTTTGATAGTTATGCTGCATCTCAGCCCAGCCACTATTTTTATCACGGTAGAACATCTAGTAACGTACGGTCTTTGCATCAACGACAGTCAATCCTACTCCAGGACCTTGCATAGATGTTCTTTGTAACGTACTAAGACGGGGCAAAAATACACCTTTCGAATTGCTGCTTATATCCACTAATGCAGGTTCGTGCGGTCCAGACACATCATTATGATAGTAACAATCTGTGAAAGTAATATTGCTGGAAAGAAACTGGCTACTAGGATATTTAATTTAGACATGATTGTAATTATTTTTCAACAAATGTATGATGACTTAATTAATCCAAAGTGATGTGCTTAGTTTACGGTTTTACTTCCTATTTTGTGGTAAATGGGATAGTTTGTCAAAGTTGTTATGCCGTGATATACAGAAACTGGCGCGTTGATTTGAGGTCCCATCAATACTATGCTGTCATTTTTCGAATAAATTGACAGGACATACCCTTTGTACACTTCTCCTTCGTTATATATATAAAAGCTTCAGGCCAGGTTTATGAACGTAATTTGCTGTCGTAATGTAATCCTTATGTTTGGGTAGTGTTGCACAAATGTCCACTGGTAATCAGGCTAACAATATCAGTCAAATGAAAAAAATAGTAAAGCAATAGGGGTCCTATCAGTGCTAGTACTTTGCCAAAAAAGGTTTACTTTTATCGCTGGCATGATGTTTCGGGTTGCAGCCTAGAGCTATGGACATTTTGCTAGGTCTATTTTTTATTTTGGACAGATGTGAATGGAAAAAGTATATAAAAATTTTTACAAAACGAATGTTACACTTCGCATTACGGCACTATGGGCTTTCAGCGAATCTCTTTTGGGTGGTATCTTACATGGTATAAAACTTCCCTTCGCAGGTTTGGTATTGGCTTTTATTGCTTCGGTTTGCATTACACTTATTGCAATAGGAAATAGTAGAAAAGGTGAGATTTTAAAGGCTACTTTATTAGTGATAGCAATAAAATTTATTTTAAGTCCTCATACGCCATTGATGGCTTACCTAGCTGTATTAGTGCAAGGTATGGCGGGAGAATTGTTGTTTTTAAACAAAAGATTTATGAAGCCTGCAGCATTTATGCTTACCTTATTTTCATTGATCTACTCTGCATTACAAAAGTTAATAACTTTAACTATTATTTTTGGAAAAGAATTCTGGGAAGCCATTGATATTTTTTTTAATAAAATAGCAGAATCATTTACACAAAACAGTTTTTATTATTCGTGGTATATGGTTGTGTTTTATTTGGGGTGCTACTTGATTGCTGGCATAGTCGGTGGTATTTTTAATATTAGCATTATTAACAAAATACAAGTAGGTAATCAAACTGATGCTTTACTAAAAGAAATTAATGCATTGCCGAATCCTGTAATTGATATTTTTAATAAGGAGAGAAATAGCAAAAAAGAGTGGTTTACCGTGCCTTTTGGTCTGTTAATGGTGGTGCTTTTGGTGCTTTCTTACTTTCCGTTTATTAGTAATGTATTTGTAAAAAATATTTTTGCTGAAATATTTTTGCGAGGTCTTGTCATTATTCTTGTTTGGATGTATCTAATAACGCCCATACTGCGATACCAAATTGAAAAATGGTTACATAATTATAAAGATCGAAATAATCCTGCAATACAAGAGATTTTGATGCTTTTTCCAGCCATTAAATCGATTCTTCAGCAGAGTTGGTTGTTGTCAAGGCATAAGAAGTGGCGGTCTAGGGTTTTTATTTACAACACTGCTTTATTAATTGTACATGATGAAAAATAAAGTCATTATTTTAGCAGATGAAATTCAAACAGGAAAAACAACATTTCTTGCATATTTTAGTAAGAATAATGAAAGTGTTGGGGGTATTCTTACTCCTGTAATTGATGGCAAAAGGATGTTTTATGATATTGTAGACAAGGTTTATTTTGATATGGAAGCACGAGCCAATGAAGAAAGCTTGTCAGTGGGGAAATATTTTTTTTCAGCAGCTGCATTTGCAAGAGCGCAAAACATCCTATTAAATACAATTGAAAATAGGGACCTAAACTATGTAATCATTGACGAAATTGGTCCCTTGGAAATCACTCAACGGGGTGGATTTTTTGAAGTGATGACTGTAATTTTGAATAGTGCTTTTACCTACACTTTGATTTTAGTAGTTCGGAAAAATCTGATAGATGATTTTTTGTCTATTTTTGATATCCAATACGTCGACGTCTTAAGTTTGACAGATTTTAAAAAATCATGACATTAATTATTGTGCACGCCCTATCATTTGATCTCACCAAGTCCACGACCTTTGAGTTTCGCTATGATGATCTCAGATTTTGTGTAACCGCTGGCTGCAATGTATAACTTGCCATTCATCTTAACGATCAGAGTTGGAAAAGACCTTACACCCATTGTAGCTGCGAGATCTATCTCAGAATAGGTATCTGCTTTAGATTGTCTATTTTTTAACCGTGTATGATAATCTTGGCCATCTAGACCCATTTTGATGGCTATTTGCACATAGGCGTCTATATCATTTGGTAAGATATTATCTTGGTAGAAGGCTTTTTGTACCTCCTTAAAAAAGGGTGCTTTTAATGCGGGATTTATCTGCCCTGCTACAACGACAGCCCTACATGCATATTCCGTATCATATATTACATCTCCTTGATCTAAGATCGCAAAATTGAATGGCATCTTGGTCGCTTTGTACACCTCTGTCCAATGTTCTCTTAAAAATCCACGAAGATCAGCCATGGACTCGCGACCACCGGGTCGCAATCCACCCATGATCATCTCAAAAGGTACATCTGGGAAAGCAGCTCTTACACTGTCCAATTCTGGTCCAAACCCATAACACCATGAGCATAATGGATCTCCGATATAGATTAGGGTATCTCCGCTTTGGGCTTGCAGTTGATCTAGCGTGATTGACGACATGATTATTAAACTAAAAAAGGTAAAAAATTTCTTCATCTTAGATGTAATGCGATGCTTTTAAGACACTTATGCAGTCTAAATGCCTAAACTATTAGTCGTATAATAAATATTTATTGCGGATGGCTCGATACTTTTCAAGTCCGGGCTGCCAAGTTGCTTTGATTTGTGCTACTGATTTACCTTGATCGATCATCAACCTAAGCTGATCAG
>JANMMV010000704.1:0-3136 GCA_031373565.1 Saprospiraceae bacterium | reverse complement strand
CTGGATCGCCGAAAACTATCACTGACAATCCTACAATCGAAAGCGCCGGCTCATGCGTGATCATCGTAGGGGCATTTAAGAATAGCGATAATGCTAGCCGACTCATGAAGAGGCTTAGGCAAAAAGGTTATCAAACATATACTGAAAATAGCCAAGGATTACAAAGGGTTGGAATTGCTTATAATTGTGCTGAAAAAGACACAGAAGTGTTCAAAAACGAGATTCGGCGGTCACTGAACCCTGATGCATGGAATCTGAAAGATTCTCTCTAGTGCATTAAAAGTTGATATATTTACGAAAGCTAAATGAGCATTCATGTTACACGAAAGTCTTTATGTTCTGCTTTAAGAAATCTACGTCAACTGCTTGAGCATCAGTCATCAAGAAGTCTAATGCTCGACGGACATCTACATCTTCAAATATCACTTTGTGCAGAATCCCAACTATGGGAATCGTCAATTTCTCGTTCTTCGCTAATTGATTTATAATCTTAAGTGTACGAACACCTTCTACAACTTCGCTCGTTGTTTCTATGATGTGATTGTATGCTTCGCCATTAGCAAATCTTTTACCAAAATTGTAATTACGACTATCCGGACTGGTTGCGGTAGCAATCAAATCACCAATGCCCGCCATCCCTAGGTAGGCTGCACCATCTGTTCCCATGGCTACGCCAAAATAGATCATCTCACGAAGACCACGCGTTATAAGTAGAGATTGCATGTTTTTGCCCATGCCAATACCATCAAGGATACCAGAAGCAACTGCAATGATGTTCTTAAAAGCACCAGCTATTTCTGCTGCTTTTACATCATAGGACCCAAATGTGAAAAATTTTCGACTCCCCATCACGGATTGGCCTAGTTTAATCACTTCATCGTATTCTGAAGCAATTACAGCTGCTGCAGGTTGTCCTAGCAAGATTTCTTTTGACAAATTGGGGCCAGATATACAACCTACACGAACGACATTACTCTCTTGTATAATGACCTCCGTCATTGTATTGACGTCCTTGCGACTAAAGTTGAGGTTATTATAATCTTCTTCAGAAATACGGGATACATCTAGTCCTTTTGTCGCGTGGATGATAATGTGCGATGGCTTGAGATAGGGACTAAAGTCAATGATCATCTGCCTAAAATTAGAGGAAGGCACAACGGCCACTAAGAGTTGGCATTTGTGGCAAATCTCAGACATGTCCTCTGTTGCCGTTACATTAGCGCGGATAGGGTGGCCTAGGTGAAAATGATCTCTGTTTATGGTTTCGACGATATCAGCCTTGCGACTATACATCAGTACGTCGCAATTACGCGATATGATTTTCGCCATTGTGATGCCAAAACTTCCAGATCCTATAATGCCAACCGTTGTCATATCGGTGCTTTTACGTTGTTACTTCTTTTTCTTTGCTTCTTGGACTGCTTGCTGTTGCTTTACCGCTTCTTCTAGTCTTGATGCAAAACCGCCTTTCTTTTTGGGTTTGGCTTTTTCTTTGAGCAAGTCTTCCCTTATCTTCTTTTCATCAAAGATATATTTTTTAGTGACAATGGTCTGTACTATATTAATCAAGTTACTAAAGAACATATAGCATGTAAGTCCTGAAGCATAGTTATTAAAGAAAGCTAGGAACATGACAGGCATTACATATTGTACATACTTCATCGCAGGATTGGCGGACATATCCACATTCTGCATACTGTAGTAAGTGTAAACTATCGTAGATACTGCCCACAATAATGTAAATAATGACACGTGAGATCCGAAGAAAGGTATTTCAAAACCTAGATTGAAAAGAACATCATAGGACGACAGGTCAGTAGCCCACAAAAATGGTTCTTGTCTAAAGGTAATAGATGCTGGAAAAAACCTAAATAAGGCATACCATATAGGCGCTTGTAGGAGCATCGGCAAACAACCACCCAATGGACTTACACCAAATTCTTGGTAAAGTTTCATCGTCTCAACCTGTTGTTTTTGGGTATCGTCTTTGGCCTTGCTTTTGATTGCATCAATCTCTGGCTTCAAGGCTGCCATCTTAGCTTGTGAGAAAAGAGTCTTGTACATCAATGGATATAAAAGCATCTTTATCAAGAAGATAAGCATGATGATGACTAATCCTTTACTATTCATGAATGATGACAAGAAATCAAAAAATGGACGAATCAACCATCTATTGATCGTACCAAAAATGCTAGATCCGAACGGGATAACTTCTTCAAGTCCGGGGGTTGTTGCTTGTAATCGCTTAAATTCATTGGGCCCGATGTACATTTTCATAGCAAAAGTGCCATTGTTGGCATCGGCTACTGGAACTACAATCTGAGATGTGATTTGCTTGCTGCTGGGCGTATTGATGATATCCACCATCGTCGTTTGCAATTTTGCCCCATTGAACGGAGCACCGATTGCTATCAACGATGTATTGAAAAATTGGTTGACATTGGACACCCATTCTATAGGCTTAGATGCCAAATCTTTAGTATCATTAGCTACGCAATTGCAATAATCAACCTTTTCTGCCTTTTCTTTGAAATAAGCTGTTGAATAGTTTTGCTCAAATTGCTTACCACGTTCATTCTGTGGCAGAAAGTTTTCCCACAGAAGGTTTAGTTCTTTTTTGTTACCAAACGACTTTGAAAGACCTTTAGTGCTCACTTCATAAGTTAAGGTATAATCATCTGTAAGCGTATATTTTTGTTCAAAACTACCACCGTTAACCGTCTTTGCTACAAAAGTGACACTGTTTCCTGATTTTATTGGTTCAAAAAACAATTCGGTAGACTTGATCTCTTTGGCAGGAGCATCAGCTAAGGGTAGGGTATACTCAAACTTATTGAGTGGATTTGACATTAGAACCACATTGGTTTTAGTGATCTTTCCTGATGTATCGACCAATGTCTTTAAGTGTTTTTTTAATAAAGCTTCCTTTATAAATCCACCTTTTGATGAGAAAGTCAGTTTTAGGTTTTCGTTTTCTAGGACTACATCTTGAACTTTTCCTGTCACGGAGGTTGCAAATGCACCATAAGCCGCAGTTGCAGCAGTGACGGCGGCGGTATCATTAAGATTGAACGTGGGTACTAATGCGGCTAGAGAAGGAGGTGTTGGTTTATTAATTAAAGTGTCTTGAATTGCG
>JANMMV010000669.1:0-5412 GCA_031373565.1 Saprospiraceae bacterium | reverse complement strand
GGTAATTAGCTTGATAATGATAGGGTAAGGCTCCATCTCAGACAATAGAAATGGCATCGTAAAGGTATTACTGCAAAAAATCGTCTTCGGAACACCAATACCATGGCTTCCCAAGATTTGCAAGCACGATAACTTATCCCTGGCTTTTAAAAGCGGTTCTGCATGTAAGGTACTAAACACATTTTGACTTTCAAATTGCCTTATCACTGATGCACCATAACTGGTAGCAGTAGACCCGATCCGCGGGATGATCGCATCTATATCAGTTACTTCTTGATTGTTGAAAAAAACTTGCGATTTTCCCGTACTTATGATCAAATCACACATCATATGGTCTATCACTCTCACACTGTGATGACGATGACGCGCTGCATCTACCAAGCTTTGGGTGCTGTAGAGTGCGGCGTTGCGAGATAGTATGATTATATTCATGTAAGACCTTCGTTTGATCACATAAAAATAGTGAATTTTTTATAATGTAAGTAAAATTAAAAGATCAGATAGTTACAAAGCAAACAAGAAATAACCAAACAGGAAGTCCAACGAAAAATAGAATATAGATTAACAGCTAATCAAAGCATTTCTTGGTAACTTGCACTTGGCACAATACTCACATAATACCTGCTGAAAAACTATAATATTCTCTTATGAAGAAAGAGTTGGGCGTGTCCAACTAAAGATCAGAAACCGTGGCATATGGCAATATGCTCTCTGATTACTACATGACATTAAAACGAATCAAATTGATTAGTTATGTTCATTTTGCGATATTTCCAATATATTATCAATATCTTCGTAATCTAAAAACTATAGTATCAGCCTATAATTGAAAATAATACACCAACATTATGAAAAGTTACAAGTGGTACACTATCTTGTTTATAATCTCGGTAATACATCCTATATTAGGACAAATACCACTACCTACACTGCCGAATTTACAGTCGATCGTTGCATATGAAGCTACAAACGGTATATTCACACACACATTTGGCGTTGCAGACCCTAAACTTTATCAAAGACTCGAAACCAGCTTAAGCACAACCAATGATTTTGGTGGAGTCCCTGGTGCTGAAAATTATGACATATTTTTTTCAGATGCTACAGGACAATTGGACCCAGTTGGCTCATACATAACCATCGAATGCAGATATCTGGGCACTAGCGGAGGCGGTGGTTGCAATATTACCCATTTAGAACTGGCATTTGATAATGGTTTTAAAATTTCATCTCAAATACTTTCCAGTTTTTATGGTACAGGAGCTAACTTTTTGCCTGCTACAGTGTCAAACGCAGTGGATTGTAATCCAAATACTTCCACAACCATGGGCAACAATAGTGCTACGCCTAATACTGTCTTCTTAAGACTTACGTTTGATTTCTCAAGTATTATTGAAGAAACTCTGTTGACTGCTTGCTCAGGAAGTGGTTTCGAATACAAAGTAAATTCACAGGTATTTAATGAATCAAATCCTGCGGGTACTGCATACGCAACTACTTCAAATGGGTGCAACAGGTTAGAAATAGTTGAAATAGTATTTGAACCTACTATAAACATTGATCTTAACTACAGTGGATGCGTCGGTGACAACTACAAAGTAAATGTGGGTGGAATTGTTTTTGATGAAAAAAATCCAAAAGGTATTATTAATATACCAAGCTTAATTACTTGTGATACCATCTATAGTGTTAATTTAAAGTTTGATGTACCCCCAGCTAAGTCAAAAGAAATTACCACCTGTGACGAAAATTTTATGCTATCCATTGGTGGACAGATTTTCAATTTACAAAATCCAGAAGGAACAGTAAAAGTACCTGGAAGTGATATTTGTGACACCATCTACAATATAAAGATCTCATTTGTCAAGTCTATTTCAAAATTTAGCAACTATGATGGATGTGCGGGAGATCGATACTCGATCAATATTGCTGGAAATCTATTTGATGAATCAAACCCAAAAGGCGAAGTAACTATTCTTGGAAATCAAGGCTGTGACACAATTTATTATGTTTCACTAATTTATAAAGGAATTACTACAGTTAAAATACATGATGATAAGTGTTTGCATGAAAATTATTCATTAAAAATAGGTGACGTAATTTTTAATGCAGATAATCCAATTGGCATAATGATGATCACGCCGGAAAAAGGATGTGATACAATATATGATGTCCGATTAATTTTTCAGGATTGTGAATTAGAGTGTCTACCTCATGCGCCCAATATTATATCATCCTACAGTAACTATAATAATACATTTGTGATAAAATATAGAGAATTTTGTGAACTTAGCAATGCAAACCTACTAATTTATGACCGTTGGGGGAACTTAATTCATAATGGTACAAACCCAATATGGGATGGAACTTTTAATGGAACTGTATGCGAAACAGGGGTTTATGCTTATATTTTTAATTACATGATTTTTGGAAAACAAAAGTATTTATCTGGCAACATCACGGTTATCAAATAAGAAAATCTCTTGTAGCATCCGTATGGTCATGTTCTAAAGTCAAATTCAGTCACACGTTGTTGATAATGCCCTACTTTTTACCTCTATAATCTTTGTAAGAACCTGATTTAGCAGGTGGTTTGTTGCCATCTTTAGGATTGGTACGGCTTGAAGAAGTGCGACTTCCATCTTTGGCAGCAGGTCTCGCTGATGGCGTGCGTTTTCCGTCCGTAGCATCCGGTCTCGTCGATGGCGTCCAATTTCCGTCTTTCACATCTTTTCTAGATGATGTTGTTCGGGTTCCTTCTTTTTTGAAAGGTTTATCTGAAGTAGAACGATTTCCATCTTTGGAAGGTCTTCCGACAGCTGCTTTGGTTGCAGGAGCTCCTGATTTAGCACTTGTTTTTGTTACTTCCTTTGACGATGTAGTAGGTTTGTCAACTACGGGCGTTTTTGTTTTGGTACCAGATCTACGGTGAGCACGTTTAGTGACTACTGTTTTGACGTATTCAGTTGCCGATTGGCGCTTAGACATGACTGCATCCGCAGGATCAATTTTTAGTAGCTTGTATAGCTCTGCGCCTTTGATTTCGATGTGTTCACCAGGGTTCATTTTGCCAAGTTTGACATCTTCTATTTGGACTCTAACCAAGCGCAAAACTGGAAAACCAACCGACGCAAACATCTTACGTACTTGCCGATTTTTTCCTTCTATCAACGTGACTAGCGCCCATGATGTCGGTATTTCAAGGCGTACCCTGACTGGTGGATTTCGGTCAGGCAATACGGGTGGTTTTGAAAGTTTTTTTACAATGCAAGGATGGGTATGATAGACACCAGAATCTAGTTTGATCTGCACGCCTCGGGCTATATATTGAATCGCTTTGTCAGTGATATCGTTATCGAGTTGTACCAAATAAGTACGTTCGTGCTTTTTTGATGGTAACAACAATAAGCTATTGAGCGACTTGTCATTGGTCAGGATAAGAAGACCTTCAGAGTCTTTGTCTAAGCGACCAACTGGATATACATCCTTGGGCACGTTCATAAAATCAGCAATAGTCACATGCTCTGCTCGCTCCTTTGAGAATTGATTGACCACATTATATGGCTTATAAAAGATGTAGTACTTGTGCTCTGAAAGTCGTTTGAGAGAATTCATGATATCTTGGTATAAAGAAAATTACTTAATTAAACATTTTATCTCGACCTAACATTTGACAGTCTCCAGTCTTTTGTGATTTGGATGTCGTCGAAATCTTGAACAAACGTTAGCATACAAGCTGTTTAACAAAAAATCATGACATTTATTGCTCTCCTACCCCTAGCCCCACGCCCAATGTCAAACCATATCATGATAAACAGTGGCAAGCTCTAAAGAAGAATGCCTTACTTTTTATTCAAACGTTCACTTACACGTTAAATCTAAAGTGCATGATGTCCCCATCTTCCACGACATATTCTTTGCCTTCAACACCCATTTTACCTGCCTCTTTGACGGCAGCTTCTGAGCCATAATGAACAAAATCGGCATACTTGATCACCTCAGCACGGATAAAACCCTTCTCAAAATCAGTATGAATGACACCAGCTGCTTGTGGCGCTTTCCATCCTTTCTTGATCGTCCAAGCCCTCACTTCTTTTACTCCTGCTGTGAAATAGGTATATAAGTCGAGCAATTTGTAAGCCGATTTGATGATTTTATTGACACCTGGCTCCGACAAACCCATCGCTTCGATAAATTCCATTCGTTCATCTTTAGATTCTAGTTCCGCGATTTCAGCTTCGATACCTGCACAGATGAATAAAACTTCCGCTTTCTCACCTTTGATGGCCTCCATAAATCTCGCGGTGTGCTCGTTTCCTGAAGTGACAGACGCTTCATCAAGATTGCAGACATACAAGATAGGCTTTGCAGTCAAGAGATACATGTCTCTGTAGATATCGGCACAACTTTCGTCTACATCAAAGCTTCGAGCTGGTTTTTCGCTCTCCAAATGCTTAAGTAACGCTTCTCCAAATTCGACATAGGATGCATCGTCCTTATTGCCAGACTTGGCAGTTTTGCGGAGTTTGTCGATACGCTTCTCGATCGTGTCCATGTCCTTGAATATCAATTCCATATCGATAATCTCCTTATCTCTCACTGGGTCAACACTACCATCTACATGTACTACATTATCATCTGTAAAACATCTTACGACATGGAGAATAGCGTCACACTCTCTGATATTGGCAAGAAATTGGTTGCCTAGTCCTTCACCCTTCGAAGCTCCTTTGATCAATCCTGCGATGTCGAGTATTTCTACTGAAGTCGGTAAAACTTTCTGTGGCTGAACCAATTCTTCTAGTTTGTCAAGTCGCTCATCAGGTACCACGATCATCCCGAGATTAGGTTCTTTGGTCGCAAATGGATAATTTGCCGCCAATGCTTTGGCAGAAGTGAGCGCATTAAAGAGAGTTGATTTGCCTACGTTAGGTAAGCCTACGATTCCGCACTGAAGACCCATGGAATATAAATTTTTTGAACTATTTTTTAAAAGTGGCGCAAAGGTAAGGATTTTTTTCACTAATCCTTAATTTATAGCAACAGCAAATTGATAACTGTCTTGACAACCCGTTAATGCAAATTTATTTTTCGCAGTGACATGAATTCTATTGAATATAACCTAAATTTACGGTGTGAAAAAATACTAATCTTCTATGAGTCATACATACATACATACATATATGTAGATCTATTTCTGGAATCTAAGAATTTGAAACCACCTTAAGATTTGATATTTTGAAAATTAAAGACATTTTTTATCATTCTCATTTTTAAAATATCAAATTATGAAATTCAATAATATATTAGTTTACTTTTTATTTTCAATGGTCGTAGCCTTATCTTCTTGTACAAATCAAGAACCAAGTAACGACGCAACTTCATCATCTTTAGATCAAGAAGGCCTGCTTG
>JANMMV010000659.1:0-8520 GCA_031373565.1 Saprospiraceae bacterium | reverse complement strand
TATCTAGATTTTGACTCTGGTATATCGGTGAGTTCATTAGGCCACTGTCATCCAGCCATTGTTAAAGCCGTTCAAGATCAAGCAGCCACGTACATGCATACAATGGTGTACGGCGAGCACATCCAAGCGCCACAAGTTGATTATGCAGTCCTCCTAACCAATGCACTTAACAATGGTATGGACAATGTTTTTTATGTCAATGTAGGTACTGAAGCTGTCGAAGCAGCTATGAAACTAGCCCGAAAACATACTGGCAGGTATGAGATCATAGCTGCAAGTGGTGCTTACCATGGTAGCACGCTTGGTGCCGAAAGCCTACGGTCCGATATAGCTTATACCCAGCATTTGATGCCAGCTGTCCCTGGGATCAAACATATTGATTTCAATAATTTTGATCATTTAGAAAGAATTGGTTGCCGCACTGCATGTGTTATTATGGAGCTTGTTCAGGCCGAGGGCGGTGTCATTACCCCTACAGATGGTTATCTCAAAGCAGTCGAACAACGATGCCAGGAAGTAGGGGCACTTTTTATCCTAGATGAGATCCAGACAGGTTTCGGAAGGACTGGTTTTATGTTTGCACATCAAAAATATAAGGTCAATCCTGATATCTTGCTTATCGCCAAAGCGATGGGTGGCGGTATGCCGATCGGTGCTCTTGTAGCCCGCAAAGAACTAATGATGGTATTAGCCAGAGACCCGATGCTGGCACATATCACTACTTTCGGAGGACATCCTGTTTGCGTAGCTGCGGCCAAGGCAACGCTAGAAACACTTTTGAGAGAAGACATTATTGGCCAAGTATTAGAGAAAGAATCCTTTCTGCGATCGCAACTTATTCATCCTAAGATCAAAGCGATTCGTTCTTCGGGACTTATGATGGCGGTAGAACTGCACGACAAAAGATGGTTGACTCCGTTTATTGATGCTTGTTTGGAGCGAGGACTATTAGTAGATTACTTCTTGTTTAATGATGCGTCATTTAGGATTGCTCCACCATTGATTATTACCAAAGAGCAACTTGCAGATGGGATCGCTATGATTTTAGGGATCTTGAATGATATTGAGTAGTTTTTTTTAGGATAGGTATGTGGCGATTTTTTTATAACCATCAATCGTTAAAGCTATAATACGTGGTTGGTTCTATTGTATGGTTTTGCTTTAATTAAAAGCATGTGCTTTAGCCTAACCGACGGTGGCGATTTTGGAGCAATTCACCGTCAACAAGCAGAATTTGATACAAGCGCAAAGCTTGCTTATGCTACTGATCTGCAGTTTTGGATAGATGATATTACACGTTTGGATTTAATAATCTGTCTCTCTTTCTCTAAAATATTTTTCCCATCGTTCATTATGTTTATTCACATATGCTTCTAATTCGCTAACTGCATAAAATGCATAAGAAAAGTTATATTCATCACTTTTTCCAAAGTGTAAGTTATCGAATAAATGATGAATGTATTGATAATTATATTTTTTGCTTAATTCTAACCCTTGGTTCACTAATGTGGTAAATTTCTCTTTTTCTGATTCCTTTAAAAATTTGCAATAAAAATAAAGCGCTTCCAAATAGTAGTATTTTATGTGTGTTAAATTCTGCAACGCTTTTGTGAAAAACATATTCTTTTCATCAAACGAATCCGAAATAACTGCAAACATTAAGTTCTTTAGCCCTTTGGTATAAGGGTTAGTTACAACCAATTTATTTATATCTTTAGTATCAAGTTTTTTGGTTTTAGAAAGAGTATATGTTGACTGCATTATCTCCAAATGTTCGTCAAGATATAAAGAATCTATATATTTTTCTAATTTACATATATTCAACCTATTGTACATAAGCTCGTATTCGAAGAAATAAAAACCATCTTTCTTTCTTGAAATAATACTTGGAATACCTAAGTAGAAAAAGCTTATATCCAAATAAAATGAAAAATCATCATTAGATATCTGAGATTTTAAAAAGCTTAAAGTGTATCCTTCCATATTGTGGAGATTTATGATGATATCTTTGAAACTATTCTCAATATATTCTTCATTTATTAAAGTTCTAGTTTCAATTTCTTCAGGTGGAAATATAAGTGAAAGCACTGAGTATGAATTTTCAAATTCTTCGAAAAAATATCTTTTGTTTAGATATATCACCTTGATTAATGTTTCAGCGTGTGGTACATCATTAAAGAATTCTTTGATCGAATTTATTTTGTCATAAAATTCTTTAATCTGCTTTTCATTGACTACATATTCTTGCAGCTTATTAATGTAGTTTAATAAATTCTCTTTTTTCCGAACTGCTCCTTTTTCATTTAACTGTATATCTGGAATATAACTAAACACATTAAGAAGATTATTTTTGAAGTGGCTATAAATTTTTAGAGCTTCTGAAGTATTTTTCTTTCTTTCAACGAATTCAATTAAATCAAGTATATAGCAATTAAATACGTAAGCATCCAAGCAATATTTATGTTTAGAATCAATCGGCCTTTTCGAAAATTGAAATTCTGCAAACCTTCTTATTATTGGTTGAAGTTGCAAAGTACCATTATAATCTTCAATAAGAGATTTGTCCCTTAGTATCCTTAATTCTTTATCACTTATATTGTTTGATGATGTACTTTTGTCAAAGCATTTTTTAAAATTTGACAAACTAATTCCGTCAGGGAAAAGACTCAAAAGTTCAAAGGCGATTTTCTCCTTTACAACTAGGGTTGAATAAGAGTAATTTATTGATTGATAAATTGACTTCGTTCTTTCAATATTTAAATCAGCTTTGTTCTTAAACACAGATGAAAAATCTTCATTTAATGATTCAAAAAAATGTTCTTTAATTTGGTCGCGAAGTTCTGTAATGTGCTTATATCTTGTTCGTGTTTTGGTTACTAATTTTATAGCTAACGGATTATTATTTAGTAACTCTTCCAAAACTTCTTGCCTCAATATTCTTATTTCATCTTCATTCTTTACTTTACCATAATCTAATTCAAAAAGGGATAACGCATCATCTGTAGACAACGGAGATAAAGAATATAAATCTTCATAATCCTCTAAATCTGAAATTTTTTCCCTCGAAGTGATTACAATATTTGCAAAATCAGTAGCATACTTTATTAAACCTATTACTTTATTAAATTCATTATTCTCCAGTGAATTCGCTACGGTTTCAAAATTGTCTAAAATGATTAGAGAGTCGAATTTTCTTGAACTATAGTTTTCTGCTAAATATTCCTTGAAATTTAAAATGTTTCTTAAATTAAATCCTTCAATCAAAAGTTCTTCGAAGTCTTCATAGCTTTTTACGTTTTCGCATGATTCAAATGAAACCCCTTCTTTAAAATACCCTCTATTGTATAATTCATAGGAAACCTTTTTAACTAATGTTGTTTTACCAGTTCCGCCTGATGCCTTAATATTGAGAACTTTATTACTTTTAATTATACTTTGCAGTTTTGATATAATTGTTCCCTGTTCGACAATTCTTCCTATTATATTTTTAAGGGACTTTTCTCCAATGTCCAGTACTCGTTCGATTCCATAAATTGATGATTTTTTTGATTTCCCTTTTTTAAAGACCAAATTAGGCAAGATTGATAGTCCTATGGAAATTTCTTCATTAGGATTAAATTCTAATTCTTTATTTCTTAAAGCCTTAAAAATAAATTTATTTATAGTTTTTCTCTTAAATGATGATATGTTAACAGTACTATAGCTTGAAACTAATTCAATTTTTTCATTAGTAACAAATATTATAGGAATTTTATCATTAGGAATATGGCTGCAAATTTCTTCAGCTGTCAATAAATTGTTCATGAGATTATCATCTTCAATATATAGCAAACCCTTAAATACTTTTGTTGCAACAATAAGAATATCATAATCATCAATTGAATCTAAAGTCTTAGTATTTAAGTAGCCAGTAAAAAGATTTAGGTCCAAATCATCAAAACAATTTTCGATAGCATATATATCAGAATCCATTAATAGATTTAATGGCTCTGGTTTCAAAAATGCTATTCGAGGTTTTGTATAAATTTCAGTCTTTTGGATTAGGTCTTTTTTTTCAGGAATTGATTTATTTAAAGAATTTTTGAAAGCTATACAGTTTTCAAAAAACAAGTCTAGTTCAGTTATATATTCTTTTATAGCAAATGGCTTTAGAAATTTGTATTTTTCAAAATCTTTTGCTTGTGTTGTTAAGATATAGTGACTATTGTGATTTTTAAAAAGACCATCTAGACTAGAAAAAATTTGATTTATGTCAGGGTCGTTGAAACTAAAGCCTACGAAGAGAATGGTTTTATCGGTAAATATAGATTTTAGTTTTAGTATGGCGGCGGTTTCACCGTCATATAATTTCTTATAATTACTACTGAAAATTATGCAGTTATCAGGTTCTGTATGGCTTCCGTGTAGCTTGAAAATATATGGTTTTCCTGATTTGTTAATTTCACCAATATTAAATGTTGAAGTATACACTGTAGGTATAATTGTGTTTGAACAAGCTTGTTCAAAAGCATTATCGTAGTTTGTTGTAATTATTGCACCTGTTAATTCTAAAATTTTTGTATGCAATGAAAAGTCTTGGCTCGCTTCTATTTTAAAACTATCCTGTATGTAATGCTTTATCGTTTTATGTTCGTCACTTTCCATAATGTCTAGAACGGCAATTGGCGTCAATAGATTGCGGCTTAAAGGTCGGAGTAGGTCTTCATACTTTTTATCATCAATTTTTGCTATCACTTCTTCCACTAATTTTTTCCATGTTGGTAATTCAAACTTAGTGGATAAACCAGAACCTGCAAAAATCACAAGGTTATTGTTCCTGATTGCTTCTTGAATTTCATTGGGTATTGTCATAATATTGAAATTAGTTTTTTTTCTAGCGATGGAGAACGATTATGTAGACGAATCTCCTTTTCTTAGGCAGTTATCTGGACCCATTATGTCAGCTATGCTTTTTTGTTAGATTTTCAACAAAGTTAAGCATTTTCTATAAATTGGAATATTTTTCTTTCCTTACAAATAAACACCAATCTTTGCCACAGAAGGAACCCACCTTGGTATATAATATCCTATACACAGCCCAAAAATACTAGCCAAAAATCCCGGTAACAATGGATTGATAGGTATCTCTTGGATAAAGGAAAAATAAAACCACACAGTCGTACCGAGAACCATCGATGTCACCGCAGCAATTTTATCTTTGAAATCATAAAATAGCGCGGCCACAAAAGGCACAAATATACTTACTAGGCCAAAAACACTCGCTTCACCTACTAAGGCAAAGATATTCTGATGGCTAAAGGCCAAAACCAGTGAGACTAAACCTACAACGATTACTGACACACGAGTGATAGTAAGCAAACGTTGTTCGGATATTTCAGTCTTCAACATCGGTTTAATTATATTTTCAGACAACAAACTCGCTGGCGCTAAAAGTGCTCCGCTACACGTACTCATGATCGCACTCATTAAGGAACCGAAGAACAAAATTTGTAGCCACAACGGCATCTTGTTGAGTACCATCAGGGGTAAGGCTAATTGTAAATCACCCTCTAATACACTGGGATCGATTATTCTCGTTGCGGTTATTAAATATAGTGGCACTAATGAAAATATGAGGTATAGCAAAGCTCCTATTATTGAAGAACTATAAGCAGCTTTCTCACTCCGAGCTGAGTTGACACGCTGAAAAATATCTTGAGATGCCAAACTACCAAAACCTAAAACAAGCCAAGCTGAGAACCAATTTATCCAATCCACCGTGGTGTTGTCAGGCAATATGCGTTTTTGTTCTGGGGTAAGCGTAGCAAATACTTGATCTACACCACCTACCATATTAGTTACGTACCACGCCATAGCCAGCAATCCAGATACAATCAAAATGCTCTGAAGAAAATCCGTTATCGACACTGCCCACATACCACCTGTGTATGTGTAAAACAACACTATTGCAAATCCCAGTAAAATGCCTTGTGTCAGGCTTATACCGAGCAAAGTTTGGGATATCAATCCTAATGCCACCATCTGCGCACCGGCATAACCTAGGAAACTCAATATCATCAAGAAACTACTGAGTATCTCAATACGCTTTCCAAAATTATTTCTAAAAAGGTCTCCAATCGTGTAAACATTAAGCCGATACATCTTGCGAGAAAATAAAAATCCTACTAGCAGCAAACACAATACACCACCCAATGGATCTTCAATCACCCCTAGAAAACCATGTTCTGCAAATTCAGAGCTTGCACCGAAAACCGTTTCACTCCCGAACCACAATGCAAAAAGTGCGGCGGCATTCACCGCTGGATGGAGATTACGACCTGCATTGATAAAATCTCCTGTTGTGCTAACACGACGAGATGCATAATAGCCTATTGCCAGTGTAGCAATAAAATAAATGATCACCGAAGCGACTAGCATAGTACAATGGGATAAGTCATATTTAATTTTTAGCTGCCAAAGATAGTGTTTTACAGCTTTTTGAACTTATTTTTCTTCATTTACTACCATTAGCGCATCAAGCATCGTGAATTGTTCCTTCGCTCGCCCCTGCTTTGCTTCAGAATTGATGTGTCGCTTGTGAACTGGCTTAGCTTAAGAGAGTAAGCTAAACTAATTCCTGATAGCATTCATCAGATTCTGAAATAATCGCTCCAGTAGCGAATATTCCTTAGTATAAATGCTCAAACTGGCACTCATATTTTGAGATGCAGGTATTGTTTTCTTATAATTGGTTACCAATGGTTGGGGTAGTTCAAATTTCACAAGGTATTTATCTTCATTGGGTACTAATGAAAAATCAGCAACACTGCCTATGATAGTGCCAAATTCTTGTTTTGGGTAGTTCTCGAGTTCTAGGATTACTTTTTGGCCTACTTCGAGCTTACCAGCATTTTTTAGCGAGATTTGGCCTTGAGCGATCATCTTATCTGAATGACCTTGAGGAAGACAGGTTAAAAGAATGTCGCCAGCCTTCACATTTTTGTTTGGCGTGAGATATTGCGAATGTGACACTTGACAGTCAAATGGCGCTCGGATGAGATGGCTTTCTTCCCATTCTATGATTTCACTTTTGAGTCGATCTTTGAGTTGTTGGATAGAGAAGATCTTATTGGATACGCCATTGGATCTATCAGCGATGAGATCATTGATTTGTGTTTTGATCTGTTCAATTCTGACTTCGTTCGAACTTTGTTGGGTTTTGAATGACTCAAGGCTTCGCTTTTCGCTTAGGATTTTAGACTCAAATTTTTCTTTTTCGGAATCTGCGATGACACCTTGGTCACGAAGCGTTTTGTTGCGTTGGTAATCTTTCTCTGAGAGTGCCACTTCTTGTTCGTAAAGACCTTGTTGCTTCAGGAGGGATAAGTTTAGTTTTTTGATCTGACCGATTTCATTTGTAAGGGATTTTATTTTCACAAAAACAGCGCTTTGTCGTAAAAAATGCTGAAAGCCGTCAAACTCTTGCATCATCATTATATAGGTCGAACTGAGTGTACCTAATTTCAAACCTTTAGGGAAACGGATGTCAAGATAATCAGGGATATATTCAACATCGGATATTTGATCGAAGAAGGAATACAATTCAACTAGATCATTGGATGAAACGGTGGATTCTAATCGCAAAATCTCTGCTCCCTTTTTTGCCTTACCTTTATCAGCAACAAAAATAGTATCGATGCGACTATCTATTTTGGCATTGACATCAATCGGTGGATTGGTCGTAAAAAGTGTTGCTTTACCATCCAAAACATCAGGCATCTTGATATAAGTAGCGATGACGAGTCCTACACATAACATAATCGCCATGACAGTGATGCCCCAATGGAGAAGCCATCCTGGTGGTTTGCCGAAGATATGCTGAATGGTCAGGATTTCGGGATTGTTATGTTTTGATTCAATATCTGGCACTAGTTTTTTTTAATAATGTCCTTTCAAAGAGTAAATGGTTACAATGCTATCTTCTACATCATAAATTATTCTATCTTCTTTTGTAATTCGTCTTGACCAAAATCCTTGGAGTCTATGCTTCAAGGGTTCAGGCTTCCCTTTCCCATGATACGGTGAAGCGAGAATTGATAGCATTAATTTTTCAAATTTTCGTCTTTTAGCACCATTTCCCTCTTTATCAATTTCTTCAAGTTGTAATTTTGCCTTAGGTGACAGATTTATTTCCATAAGGAGTCAATCGTCACAGTTGTATACTTACCGTTTTTAACTTCTTCCTTTGATTTTAGAATTTCATCAACAAAATCTTGATTATATGTATCAGTTGTTGTTTCAAACTCCACTTTCATAGCTACAAAAATGGCTTTAAGTGCTTTTTGCTCTGCTTTGTTTTTGGGTCTTACGATGATGGCTTCCATAGATTGAGTTTTAGATGACAAATATATGCATTTTCTTCAAACGGTATTAGTTTTTACTACTCCAGATCCAGCTGATTTTCCACCAGCTCCCAGTATTTGCCACGCTGTGCTACGAGCGATCTATGCGTTCCCACTTCTGCAATCTTGCCCTGATCCA
>JANMMV010000616.1:0-9505 GCA_031373565.1 Saprospiraceae bacterium | reverse complement strand
ATCAATCGTCCATTTAGTAGACAAAGTATCACCGATGACATGCCCGCAAACCATCAAAAGTTGTTCAGCTAGAAAATTATCACTGCTAGCCATCATTTCACTGACGATCGTATCTGTAGGAAAAGAAAATAAGGTTTTGGCCATCATGCGATTAGGAAGGCTATCATATCGTTGTATTAGTATGCCGAGCGTATCAGAAAGTAGTTTGATCGTTTGGTCATTCGCATTGTAAATGGGCACATTCTGCTTATAATATTCCAATGAATCTATCGATGTTGAGATCTCAAAATTATTGGCATGTGCGCTACGTTGGATAAAGTAATCTCGAGAAGGTTTCCTGATGATAGATCCGATAATTGGCTTTTGGCTCCAGCCATTGATACTATCAAATGCAAAATGGACCATATCTTCATACAATGGCAATGCTGACATTTCTGGCTGATAGGCTCCGTTGTAGTCGTCCCACATCCATCCTTCGCCGAAAGGCGCGTCCACTCTTTGCGGCCAGTAGTATAGTCGCTTGGTCAATGCTTTTTGTTTAAGAAAATCAAAAGTGCGGGTCGTCTTAAACTTATCATTGAGAAAACTCGGATCGCCTGTTCCCCAAAAAACAAGGCTCGTATCAGTCTCAATATACTGTAGTGCCGGTATCGAATCTCCCAAGGTTATCAAGCAGGCATAGGTCGTAAGTAATTTGACATTGGAAGCTGGCGTAAACATCTTTTCACTAAATCTCTCCATGATGGAAGTGTCGGCATCTAAATCCCACACTTGAAGACCCGTCCACCCTGATCCTAGGATGGCAGATGTATCGATCATATCATGAATCGTATCCGTAGCCGTCACTGTATAGTAATCTACCGTTTCGTGTGGTTTAGGCTGCGGAATTGGCAGCATAATGAGTGGTGGTGGTAAACCCGGAACAAAAACCCTAGGCCCAACGCATCCGATCATTAGGACACAACACAAAATCGTACACAATCTCAACATCCTAGATGGCTACGCTGTAATCTCTCAGCGCATCATTGAGCGACACCTTCGTGTCTGTCGATGGTTTACGTTGACCAATGATGAGGGCACAAGGTACTTGGTAATCGCCCGCAGGAAATGTTTTGGTATAACTACCCGGAATGACGACAGATCTTTCGGGTACAACCCCTTTGTAAGTAACTGGCTCAGTACCTGTAACATCGATGATATGTGTAGATTGAGTCAAGACGACATTAGCACCTAGAACTGCTTCTTTGCGGACGCGCACACCTTCTACGACGATACATCTGCTACCGATAAAACAGTCGTCTTCGATGATCGTCGGGCTAGCTTGCAATGGTTCTAATACACCGCCTATACCTACACCGCCTGAAAGATGTACGTTCTTGCCTATTTGTGCACACGAACCTACAGTCGCCCATGTATCTACCATCGTACCACTACCTACATAAGCACCGATATTGACATAAGAAGGCATGAGTATAACGCCGGGCTCTAAAAAACAACCATGCCGGGCGATAGCATGGGGAACGACTCTTACTCCCTGTTCAGCAAAATTTCTTTTGAGTGGAATCTTATCATGAAACTCGAATGGCCCAACTTCGATCGTCTCCATCTTTTGAATCGGGAAGTATAGAACGATCGCCTTTTTGACCCAGTCATTGACCTTCCAGTTTTCACCATCGGGCTCTGCTACCCGTAGTTGACCTTTGTCTACTAGATCTACTACTTCGCGGATGGCATCGTGTGCGCCTACGGCACTAAGTAGTTGTCTGTCTGCCCATATGGCTTCTATAAATTGTTTGAGATCTTGCATTTGCTATTTTACTTACTTAATGATTAATGTTGGATTTTGACAAAGGTACAAAAAAAGATTTTTTGGAGAGAGTTGATTGCATGTTTCTCAATATCAGAGAACGTTCTAAAAGCCTATCCAACCTTTAGGCGAAAAGCTAAACAATTGTTCAAAATGAGCGCTATGTGCTTGCTCGATGATATAGATAGTTTGATTTTTTACAAAAATCAAAATACGATCCTAAAAGCAATCATTTGCGCTAACACCCCTACAATATAACCACCATAGATCTCAGGTTCGGTGTGTGCCTTGAGCCAAAGCCTTGCCGATCCCACTGCGCCCGCCAAGACGATAGTGCCCATGATGATCATTCGCTGACTGATCCGCCACACTCCATCACCAAAGGGGTTAGGAAAATTGACCAAAGGATCTGTAAAGAGTAGCGTCACGATGGCTATTCCCATTAAAAAACCACCTGCGCCGATCGTATGCAGGCTTATCTTGGTGAAGCTATTGAGCAGGAGCCCCATAAATACGGCAATCGTTGAACCCAATACAAAAAATGTAAGAGCATCAGGGATATTGTCATTTCTACGGATATTGACATATAGCCACATAAAGAATATACCTGTCACGATCAGGGGTCCGATGCGCTCTAGTTTGTCTTCCATCTCGATAGATTGAATGAGTCCGAGTGATCTCATCAGCAAAACGGCAATCAACGGAAACATAAATGTTGTCGTCACCACCGATATGATGATGAGACCTTGACCCTTGATGCCCGAAAATCCAAACAAAAATGGATTGGCCATCATCAGATATAGGCACATATAGCTGATGAGCAACAATGGATGCAGTAATACTGAAATAAATCGAGCTGTGACGTTAGCCATAGGTGAGATTGGATTTAAGACAAAGGTACGAAAAAAGGATGTAAAACACTCGAGATATAACGTTTGAATGCGCAGTAATATTGGAATGTTTAAAATTGCTTCTTGAAGGTGTATCTGAGAGATGATCTATAAGCAGATATTGGAAAATTGCTATTGCTGCATCTACGAAATGCTTTTTTGCCATGTCAATCTAGCAAGGATGACTGTACGATGTACGTATCAGCAATTAAGTACCGATTAAGTATCGATTAAGTATCAATTAAGTATCTACGGGCGAATTGCGTCAGTCAACAGATTGAAAGTCCCTTCGGTTATGTCAAAATTACCCTTCATTCAGACTATTTTCACAACCATAATCGGCAAAAAGCGGCAATAATCGGCAAAAAGCGGCAAAAAGTGGCAAATTCGGAAGCAGCCTATTGACATAGTCTAGAAAGTGCTGATACATTGCGCATTATTACCTCATAAAAAATATAAGTGCAATGGCTAAATTAACGGGTTTGTTTCAGTTTGAAGGGACTTTGGATGGATACTCTGTCGTAAAAACGAAAGACGGATCGTACCTCAGACGAAAGGGTGGTATTAGCAAAGAAAGGATGGAAACAGATCCCAAATTGATCCGATTGAGAGAAAATATGAAAGAATTTGGGATGTCTGCGAAAGCATCTAAGCTCATCCGAACTGCTTTTAGATGTTTGAAGTGTGGTGTTCGATACGGATCTCTCATAGGTCGTCTGGCTACCGTCCTAGCGCGGGTCAAAAAAATGGATGTTACGTCCATCAGAGGAGAGCGCAAAGTAGCCGTCGGCTTAGGTTCTGAAGAGGGTAGGGCTCTCTTAAAAGGAATGCGTTTTAATGGGTCTATAGCTATCGAATCCGTTATGTCTAAACCATACAACATAGATGTTGATACAGGTGACATCACCATTAATAGTCTAGTAGCAGGAACAGATTTGAGATCCAGTGCCGGTGCTAGCGGCATAAGTTTTAAGGGATATTGGGGAAAGCTTGATTTTTTTCGTAATGTCTACGTGATTGCTGAAAGTAGTGAGACCAAACTAACAATGGACAGTGAATCATCGGATGTCAAACTCACCTTTGCCCATCCGCCGGTTGGCGACGGCACACATATCTTTGTGTTGGCCATCACATGCTTTCAGACGGTTAATGGGGTGGATTATGTTTTGCAAGATGAATCTTGTAATTTGGCAGAGATTGTAGGCGTGTATTAGTGGTTTCAACATCAGTTGGCCAAAATCATAGTATCAATCGAAAGCGGTTAAGGCAAGGGTAACCTTGATAGTTTTCCGTTAAGAAGCTTAAAATGATTTATATTTGCCCAATACAAATTACAATCAACGGATGGCATTGAAACTACTTTCCATTACTCCAAAGAAAGCATGGAGTAAAGCTTACTTAAAAGCTAGGCCGCTAGGGAGCGAGATGGATTTATTTAAGGAATAAAGAAAATAGGTTTTATCATTGTGATCAACTGTTCTAAATCGGATTTCTCACAGTATATCAATGAGATCTCATTGACAACAGACATAAAGCGCTTTCAACTCGTTACATCAGAGTTATTACTTCACTTATTGGCTTATAAAGCGAAGGACCAGCAATCAACGTCGGAAATCATTAATTTTATTATTAGATTAGGCATTGTCATCAATTCCGAGGACATCATTAGTGCTTATGATGATATATAGGTAAAACTTGAGTAGAAAATACTTTTCAACTCCAAAAAGCCTACTTTTGCGCCACAATCTACAATATGCAGTATTTATATCTTGAAAATGTCTCTCGCTCGTATGGTGACAAAGTGCTCTTTCGCAATGTCAATCTATCTATTTCAAAGGGAGATAAGATCGCACTCGTAGCCAAAAACGGTAGCGGCAAGACGACACTACTCAAAGTCATCAATGGTCAGGAAGGATCTGACGGGGAGAATGCGACGATCGTGATATCCAAAGAAATACGTACTGCATTTCTAACCCAGGATCCACAGTTTAGAGACAATGATTCTGTGATTGAGACGGTTTTTGCATCTGACAATCCCAAAATCCAAGCTGTCAAAGCATACGAAGAAGCCCTAGTGTCCAATGATGAGAATGCCCTCCAGCGTTCTGTATCTCGGATGGATGAGCTTCAAGCTTGGGATGTGGAAGCGCGGATGAAGGAAATACTCAATAAGTTGCGACTGACGGATTACAGCAAAAAGACAGGTGAAATGTCTGGTGGACAGAAAAAGCGTCTGGCACTTGCCAAAATATTGATAGATCAGCCAGATTTTCTGATTCTCGATGAGCCAACAAACCACTTGGATTTAGAAATGATCGAGTGGCTGGAGGAGTATCTGCAACAGCCCAATCTCACGATCTTTATGGTGACGCACGATCGGTATTTTCTTGAGAATGTATGTAATGAAATCTTAGAACTCGAAAATGGAAATCTTTATATCTACCGTGGCAACTACAGTCTGTATCTCGAGAAGCGAGAAGCGCGCTTGCAAAATGATGCCGTCAATCTCGAAAAGAACAAAAAGCTATACTCCAAGGAGTTGGAGTGGATGCGACGACAGCCACAAGCACGGTCCACCAAGGCCAAATCTCGTATCGATGATTTTTATGAGATCAAGGATAAAGCATCGCAAAGGCTCGCTAATGATGATATCAAAATCCAGATCGAAGCCGCACGGCTGGGGTCCAAAATCCTTGAAATGCATAGCGTTCACAAGAGTTTTGATGATAAGAAGATCATCGACGGATTTAGTTACAAGTTTAAAAAAGGGGAGAGAATCGGTATCGTAGGGCAGAATGGTATGGGTAAATCGACTATTCTCAAGGTACTCACCGGACAGATGGAAGTCGATGGTGGCAAAATCGTGGTAGGCGATACCGTAGTCTTCGGTTATTATACCCAGGATGGACTTAACATCAATGAAGACAAAACGGTAATCGATGTCATTAGAGATATTGCGGATTATGTGCCACTCGAAAAAGGGCAGAAGATCACAGCGGAAGCGCTACTTGAGCGGTTTTTGTTTCCGCGTCCGCAGCAGCGGGTCTATGTCTCGCAACTCAGCGGTGGTGAAAAACGACGATTGTATTTATTGACCATCTTGATGCTCAATCCTAACTTCCTGATACTCGATGAGCCGACCAATGATCTTGATATCATGACGCTCAATGTCTTGCAAGATTATTTGATGGATTTTCCGGGTTGCTTGGTCATCGTGACGCATGATCGTTATTTTATGGACAATCTGGTAGACCATATTTTTGTACTCGAAGGCGGCGGGGAGATCAAAGACTTTAATGGTTCATACTCTGAGTATCGCCATAGCAAAAAAATGGAAGCACAAGCCAAATATGAAGATGCAAAGGGAGTTGCTAGTGATGCAGTGGGTTCGGACGTGACAGCTTCCAAAGCTTCTTTTGATCAACGCAAGGAGTTTTCAAAACTTGAAAAAGAGATCAAAAAACTAGAGGAGAAGCGAGACGAGATCAATGCAAAATTCAATGACGAGACACTCACCCCCGATCAAATCATGACCTTGTCCAAAGAGCTAGATGCTTTGCAAGGTCAACTTTCTGAGAAGGAAGAGAAGTGGTTTGAATTAGCAGAATTGATGTAAGAAGGAATATGTTTGTGTGCATAACAAATTCTTCAATGTAGTTTTTTGGGCTATGTTAAAAAAAACTGATTTCTTTGCCCGCATTTTTATTTTTAGTGAGTAAGGCCATAAATGCATTAGGAAGTAAAAACTGTATGAACTAAACGCGCTTAAAAATAGTGCATCTAAACCAGATGTGATGTTAGGTCTATCGACTTAACATTATTATGATCGATGTAGTACATCACACCAAGCAAGCCCTATTAAGTCTTTTAGGCTGATAAACTGCAAATAAAAGCCCATTTAGTGATTTGTTCTTACACAATATCTTATTTTTGATTTTTAAGATATATGAGAATAGCATTTATTATCGGACTTACATTGATTTTGAACTATGCAATAGGACAAAATAACTTTCCTCCTGTCTGTATACCACCAGCCAAGATGGAGTCTACTTGTGCTGATGCTTGTATCATTTGCGATATAGATGGATTTACAGGTAGAAACAACAGTACCATACAAGGAGAAGAGCCCGCGGGATTCTGTACATCTTTTGCTCACCATATGCAGTGGATCGGTTTTGTCGCGGCTACGACTAATCTAAAGGTATCCGTTACTGTTAGCAATTGCGCTAGAAACAATGGTTTGGAAGTCGGATTTTACAAAGGGATAGATTGCAAAAACTACGAACAAATCACTTTTTGTGATACCGATATCAGACCTGGGGAGACCGCTACCTTCACCAATACAAAACCCCTTGAGATAGGTCAATATTACTATATCGTCATGGATGGTAGCGACAATGATATCTGCGATTGGACATTCAAAGTACTGGAAGGCAGCACCAAATTAAGCGATTTGAAAGATAAAGCGGCTATTGTTGCACCTGATATGGTGTGTGAATCCGAAAAATTTGAGATTTCGACAGTAGGAGTTACCGGCGGCACTGATTATTTGTGGAGAATTGATGGTGATATCATCAACTCTGGCAAAAAAGTTGAACACGTCATCAGCACGGCAGGTACCTATAACATCTGTGTTACACCACGCAATGTATGTCAATTAGGTGTCGAAAATTGTAAAAAAATTACGGTGCTGCCGATTAGTAGATCGGCTGTCAATGTTGATATTTGCGAAAATGAATGTTATACATGGTACTCTACAGTCCATTGTACAAGCGGAGCTTATCCAGTATCTTTGAGCAATGTCAATGGATGCGATAGTATTGTGACGCTCAATCTCAATGTTAAAAAGGTGATAAATGAAGAGCGAAGCTTGTCTCTTTGCAAAGGAGATACCTTATCTATTGAAAAATATAAATTATTTTCATCAGGAACTTATCCCTTATCGCTTATCAATGCTGATGGTTGTGAAATCACCCTAACGGTCAACTTATCAATTGTGGATTGTTCGATCAAAATGGATGCTAACGGAGATAGTTTGCGTTGCAATAATGATGGTTCTGGTATGTTGACGTTTATGGCTACAAATGGAGTTCCACCACTCACCTACGAAATTTATAAGATAGAAAACGAGTCTATTACCTTTTCAGGAAGCTTAGCGCAAATAAATCAAACGATTACACTTTCAGGCCTTTCTGCGGGTAATTATGCAGGTGTAATCAAAGACAATTTCGGAAGGGAATCCTTTTTTTACCAAAGTATTGAACAGCCTAAAAAATTGAAATTAGATTATGTCACTTCTGATTACAACGGGGTAAACATCAAGTGTAATGGAGATCAAAATGGATCTATCACCCTGATGCCAACTGGTGGTACAGGTTTTATCGAGATGACGTACAAAGGACAAACCATCGCGCAAAATATCTTATCATCTCTAAGTGCGGGCGCACATATGATCGAGTATGTCGATCGAAATCAATGTGGTGCCGTAGATACCATCATCTTAGTTGAACCAAAGCCGATCACCCCTAGCTACCAAATAATAGATGCCGATTGTGCAGGGCCTTTGACCGGCGCTATCATTTATGGTAATTCCTTAGGTGGAACGGGTGCTATCATCATGACTGCCAATGGGGAAAGGGTTACACCAAAAATCAATAATCTAGGCCGAGGTTTCTACACTTTATTGTTTACGGATATCAACGGATGTACTCGAGAGATCATAGATACGCTATACGACGCAGATATTCCTAACGTAAGCACGGATAGTACGATGGTAAATGTAAATCTAGGGGACAGCCTGTATTTGTTTGTTAATGATACGATTAATAATGCTTTGTATCAATGGTCATCCATTTCTACGTTTAGTTGCAATACGTGTCTTAATACAAGTACGCAACCGCTTTCAAATGGGACGATTCGTCTTGTAGCAACTTCAAAAGATGGATGCAAAGATTCACTTTTTATTGAAGTCAGGGTAACTAAGAAAAGATCGTTTGTACTTTCTAACATCATGGTATATTCGTCTGCTACAGGCAACAAAGACCTAAGATATTATGCGGGAAAAGATGTAAAGGCTATAGACAAGCTTGAGATTTATGACCGGTGGGGATCAAAGGTTTATAATGGTAAAAATCTGGTACCTGGCGCACAAGATTTGAATTGGAAAGGTAATTATAGCGGTTTGGAAGTAAATACCGGGGTTTATACGTGGATAGCACAAGTTACGTACCTAGATAACGTTGTGATAGTGCATAAAGGCAGTTTAAATGTTGTAGATTAAAAAAAACTTATCATAAATACATATTATAATAAAACATAATGTATATTTGCGCTTGATATTAGCTTGAACCACTGATATTATTCATTTTTTGCAACCTGAGGATGGTGTTCATTTATAAACTTTATAAGAAAACCATCATGAAAAGCCTCAAAGTTTTTATCGTATTTCTATTTTCTTGCACATCGATATGGAGTCAAGTAGATGTATCTATTGAAAAAAATCTTCTTACTTCTCCACCCTTCCAGTATGGGATCAATTTGGCGTATGAGGTCAAGATCACAAATAATGGCACCCAGCCCATCACTAATATAGTATTACGGGATATAGTACCTTGCGGCCTTACATTCCTTTCAGCAAGTCAACCTTGGACCCCTGTTGGTAGCAACTTGACAACGACGCTTACCAATACCATCAATGCAGGTCAATCATTTAGTACGTTCATCGACTTTAGGCTGATCTCATGTACAACCCCAAACGCGTGGAATAACCGATCAGAGATAGTAAGTTTTACAAACACGTCAGGTAGTG
>JANMMV010000613.1:0-2710 GCA_031373565.1 Saprospiraceae bacterium | reverse complement strand
CCCTTTGTATAAGAGATTTTTACCATACAACTGGCCCAATAACCACCAAACAGACTCGATATATTCATTGTTAAATGTGAGATAAGGATTTTCTAGATCTACCCAATATCCCATTTTACGAGTGATATCATCCCATTGGTCTTTATATTGCATGACTGTTTCTCGACATTTGGCATTATACTCATCTACTGTGATTTTTTTACCAATATCTTCCTTAGTAATACCCAGTGCTTTTTCAACTGAAAGCTCTATCGGGAGTCCGTGAGTATCCCAGCCACCCTTCCGTTCTACTCGTTTGCCCTGCATAGTCTGAAAACGGCAAAAAATATCCTTAACCGTACGACCCATTACGTGATGAATGCCTGGCTTACCATTGGCTGATGGTGGTCCTTCATAAAAGACAAAACTATTATCAGAAGATTTTTGGTCAATACTTTTTTTAAAAATATCGTTTTCTTTCCAGAAAGCCAGTATTTGTTGGTCTATTTCTGGGAGGTTGAGTTGCTTGATGTCGTCGTTGTACTTAGCCATATTCTTTCTGCGTATCTAAATTCAGCACAAAATTTTACATAATAAAACCCTTCAGAAACATATTCAAAAGGTATGCAAAGATAGATATTTTTTAGAATAATTTTGGAAGATTTGGTAAGATGTGGCCAATTATAATGGTTGCAAACATGTTAGGGCTTTATATTTACAAATGCTAAGCTCGCTTCTTTAGTGTCTCGATAGGCACGATTTGTCCCACATAATCCTGTCTGACCTAGCTTAATTGTAATCTGTTAATACAATTAATAATCAAAATGCTCAATAGAATATTCCTAGAGTTATCAATAAATTCAAAACATATTTATTTTAGTCGGCCATAGCAAATATGAAATTAGGTCTTCTAAATATCGCATAATTTTGCTCTTTATTCTGTTTTTTTACAAAATTTGATATTATATTTTATTGAATATTAAAAATTTGACCCCATTAAAAATATTATTTTGTTAAAACTTCGTTAAACGACTTGCGCGGTGTTACTTTTTGGCTTACTTTTGTGTCAGAATAGTACAATAGGTACACAACATCAGTAAGATATGACAAAAGTGATGATATCTGATGAAGTTAAAAAAGAACTATTTCTTTTACCCCTAGGACAGGGCGGCCGAGTGATTGAAGATGTAAGAACTAGATCACAAGAAGCCAAAAAATCTGAAATAAAGAGTATTCATTACATACTCGCTAGATCAGAAGTCCGTTAATATTGAAGGTGATTTGTTAGTTAATAGAAAGGCGCTCAGAGATTTATCTTTGGCGCCTTTTATTTTTACTTGAAGTCTATTACGTTGACTTGATAAACCAAGACCGTGTTTTTTTTGATGCCTCTAGGTGGATTGTTTCCATAAGCATAACTTGATGGCATGATTATCGTACCCCTGCCACCCTTACCAAAATAAGGTAATCCTATTTTCAATCCATCTATCGCTGTATTAAGTTTCAATTTGACGGGATTGACAAACTGTGTGTTGTCAAAAACTTCACCATTGAGGTACTCCCCACGATAAGCCATAGTAACAGAGGATGTTTCAGCCATTGTGTCTATGGTAGATCCACTTTCCAAAACAGCTATGAATACATCTTCGGACCTGATCGCATTTATTATACCGTTATCTGAAAGGTACTGCTCTATTTCATCCACTTGGGTTTCTGCTCCTACGCTACACTGTATCAGTGTTAGTGAAACGAATACAAGAAGTGCATATATAGCTCCTTTCAACATCATTTATAGTCGATCAACGTCACATCGAACACTAGTATTTGATTTGATCTACCATTTATAGTACGATCTCCATAGGCATATTTAGAAGGGATAATGAGTTTGCCTTTACCGCCACGACCAAATTTAGGGATTCCGATTTGCCAGCCCTGTATCACACTACTAAGGGAAAACTGCACATCACTACCGGCATCAAAAGCAATACCATCCATAAATTGCCCAGCATAATTCACGCGCACTACATTGACTATCGTTGGTTTGTCGACTGATCCTGCCTCATCTATCACATAATAAATACCTTCGACAGTTTTTTGAGCGGTCCAACCTTTGGTTTTGATATATGCTTCAATTTCGATTACTTCCTTATCAAATCTCTCCTGCATACTAAGGTCGTCACCAGAACATGATGTAAACAAAATCGCTATGGCGAAGAGATAGAATAATTTTTTGATTAACATATTTATTGCTTTTATGAGACGCAAAGATGCAATTGTTATTTTAAATTGAGCTAAATACAAGGTAAAATTCAACTCACTTTATTGGTAGCAGGATATCATATAATGTTCAACGCCTAGATAATCACTTATGCTGCCATGCTCGATTTACCTACTTATTTCTCTGGTCTAGATTACAATTCAAAAACTCTAAATAACCGTCTTTTCCTGGTACATAGCCCCGAGGCTTGCTGATCACTTCTTGGTCAGGATTAGCAAAAACATACAAAGGCTGCGAATTTTGCTCAAAGTTCTCAATTTGGAATCTAGCCCATTTATTACCAACATTACGAAGCTTCGTGCCTGAAGCCTTGGAAATATACACAGGATCTAGTTTTTTGTCATCGACGACATATAATGATATAAGTACAACTGAATCTAACAAAATGGTTCTTAACCTTTCATAAATCAAAAAATACTGATAAGTTTTAAGACAGTTGACACAGCCATGACC
>JANMMV010000335.1:0-3093 GCA_031373565.1 Saprospiraceae bacterium | reverse complement strand
CCTTCAGCATATTTCCTTCAAAGGGATACATCATTGTGTAATGTTGAAAAATACGTTTTGACATCAAATTACGAAAACACAATATGGAATGATGGCTCTACGGGTAAAAAATTAACCATATATAATTCAGGAAACTACACCGGAACGATCATTGATGATTTTGGATGTATCACAACGGATACTGTATCCGTCAACATCGAAAGTCCAGCATATTTCCCAAATATATTTAGCCCCAACAACGATAACAAAAATGATTACTTTTTTCCGACTTTTAGCGACAATAGTATAGTGAGTACATTAATATTAAGTATTTATGATCGTTGGGGAAATCAAGTATTCAGCAGTGAAACTACTTCAGATTTAATATGGGATGGAACATTCAATGGCCAAAAATGTGGTGAAGGAAATTACACATACATATTGTCTAACACAATCTGTCCTGATAGTAAAATTAAAGGGGTATTAACATTGGTGCGCTAGTATGTTGTTAACAACTAATCTTTGTTTTAAAACCAAAATAATTTAATAACGTGATTACCTTCTTTAAATAAACTAATAATATCTACATACTGGCACTCTTCTCTCTATTCCACCATCTCCAGATCAAAAAAAGTAATCCTATTAATAATATAGAAGAGCATATCATCCCTATCGTATTACCCATGTAATATGACCTTGGCTTAAATTCAAAGGTGATCTTGTGTTGCCCACTTGGAACTTTAAGTGCTCGCAAAACATAGTTTACTCTGATATGGTCTACTTCTTTGCCATCAACATATGCTTGCCAACCTTTGTCTGGGCCATACCAGATCTCTGAGAAAACTGCCAATTGATCAGCAGAAGCATTGGCATCATACTCTATTTTGTTAGGATTGTATGATGTCAACTTAATCGTGCTTGTCGGTTGACCGTATTTTAAACCATCAACATAGGGTTTGAATTCATTATGTACAATGGCCGATTTTTTGAATCCTAAGTTTTTGAGCGAGTCAATTTCAGCATTGTTGTCAGCAACCATAATGATACTATCTGCAAACCAAGCATTACCAAAGGCCATAGGATTTTGCTGGACTGCAGGATTTTCGTCAGGTCCGTTTTTAATAATATATTTTGTGTTAAGCATGCTCAAAACGCCCATATTGCCCTGTGAAATATGATGCTCTATTAGATCTTGATATCTCTGAAGTTTGGCAGGATGGTAACCACCGATCAATTTGTGGTGATGCGCTGCCAAAGCACTATTAAACGGATCACCTGTCACATCGAAGACCCTATAATGGGGATCTTTATCAGCTTTGATCTGCGTATCGACAGGACGTTCTTCAGCATCTTTTTTAAGGGCGCTCTTATTGACAAAGTCCTTTTTATCAAAGTAATCTTTACTTATTGGGAATATATCTAGTAATGTTAGCAATGAAATAACGGTTACTGTAGCTGCTAATTTGATCTTATCAGATAAGAAAAGATATAAGGCTCCACCTGTAAAGAGTGTAAATAACAATGATCTCATAGCGGACCCCGCAAGCATTGACCTTCGTTCAGCATCTAGTGCGTCAATAATCTGCGCATAATTACTATCACCGGATCCTACAAAGTCAAAAAGAGATCCTCCTAAAAGCCACAGAATAGCGCAAATACCTCCTACAATGGATAGAGAGATATACAGCGGTTTTAGAAATGCTTTGCGATCAGATGAGTTAACAATTTCTTGCAATCCTAATATCCCTAAGATAGGAATAAAAATAGCCGTAATGCTCAATATAGAACTAGGCGCCCTAAATTTATTCAACATCGGTAATGTATCGAAAAGAAGCTTATTAAATCCTTCAAAATGCTTGCCCATTGACATAAGAGTAGTAAATAAAAATGCGATTATAAGCCACCACTTAAGGTCGCCTTTGACTGCAAAAGCGCCAAAAACGAACAGAAAGAATGCTACAATACCATAATATGACGGGCCTGAGGTAAAAGGCAAACTACCCCAATAAGTAGGTACTTGTAATTCTTGACGCTGACCAACAGCTTTGGCTATTTTTGAGTCTTTGCCTACCCATTCTCCACTACCACCGCCGACTGCTTTTGGCACAAAAGTAGCGAGTACATCCCCTATTCCATTACTCCATCCCATCGCATAATCCCACTCTAGACCGCCCTTAGAATCTGCATTTCCTTTACTTTCTCCCGCTGCTTTCAAAACTTGTCCACCGCGCATAGTTGATTGCGTATATTCGTAAGTAGGCCATATCTTACCAGCGGATGCTCCTATTCCTACTATTGACATAAGCAATAATAGTCCAGAAGCAGCGGCAAACTGTCCAATTTTACCTTCTCGAATATGTCTTACTCCTTCAAAAATCACTAAAATCGCCAATGACAGGCCCAAGTAGTAGGTCATCTGAGGGTGATTGCATAATATATTTAGGCCAAAAGCAATTCCAAATAATATCCCACCAGTCAAAATATGCTTTCTATAGGCTACAATTACGCCCGCGATGACCAGCGGGCTTGTCATTATGGCCATGACTTTTGAGTTGTGACCTGCTTCAAACAATACTAGATTATTCGTCGTAAATCCGAACAATAAAGCCCCCAATAAGCTAAGCCAGACATTGACACCGAGCAAGTTAAAAAGTAAGAACATTCCCAACATTCCAGTGATAAAGTACCCGGCAGGCCTCGGAAAACCTAGCGTGAGCGCACCCTCAACATACTTCAACAGATTAGCATCATTGGGCGTTGAGATCTGGTAAGCAGGCATTCCACTGAACATCGAGTTTGTCCATAATGCTGGTTCCCCCGTTCTTTTCTGGTATTCCACCGCTTCATGTGACATGCCACCATGTTGTACAATATCACCTTGGCGAACCACCTTCCCTTCGAATTGTGGAAGGAAAAAGAAAATATTCACAATAACAATAGCCAAAATCGCTATAATATAAGGAGCGGCTGTTTTTAAATCGAGCTTCATATTGCTTAGAATTTGGGTGTAATATTACAAATAATAATTATATTAGTCATTGACTTATAGCATATTTTGATATATTTGTACTGTATTTGTTATAATCTCATAATTGTTTAGTTATGCTAAAAAGA
>JANMMV010000597.1:0-2624 GCA_031373565.1 Saprospiraceae bacterium | reverse complement strand
ATTGAGCAATGCCAAAGTAAGTGCTAGCGTTATCGCGCACCAGAAAGGCGACAAAGTCGTAGTATTTAAGAAAAAACGTCGTAAAGGCTACGAAAAGAAGAATGGCCACAGACAATCTTTCACAAGAATCAAAATCGAATCGATCACTGCATAACTGTGCAGGTATTATCTAACCTAAATTAAAGAATAGAAAAATGGCTCACAAAAAAGGTGTCGGTAGTTCGGATAACGGACGTGATAGTAATAGTAAGAGATTAGGCGTTAAATTGTTCGGTGGTCAAAAGGCAGTGCCTGGTAACATCATCGTAAGACAACGTGGTACAAAGTTTCATGCAGGCGAGAATACTTACCTAGGTAAGGATTTTACACTTCATGCAAGCGCAGAAGGTACAGTAGTATTTTCTAAAGGTAAATCGAACAGAACATGGGTAAGCATTAGCCCTACCACTGATGCAAAAGTAGCTGCTACACCAGCTGCAAAGGCTGCTCCAGCACCGAAAGCGGCACCTGCTCCAAAAGCAGCGCCAGCTCCAGTAGCTCCAGCGGATAGCGAAGAAGAGTAATCTTCATACGACAATACAGTTATTTGACTAGTTCAAATAGTAAATAAGACAAAGGCTTCGTCAGTAATGATGAAGCCTTTTTTTGTATGTAACATTATTGAATGACGCATCTCTATCTTGACAATTTTGGGCAATTGAGCGACAATATAATATTACCCCTACAGGGCAAGCACATTAACTACTATTTTAACCAATGGGCGATGCCCATTGTTAAAAAATCTTAGCCCTGGGCTATATGCATAAGCTAACTCATAAAACTAAAAAATTCCAATTGCCCTTAACGAACAAGATTCACGCCAAGCCCTTAACCGTTGTCCATGCTTCCTTTACCCTTGACCATTACCCCTTTGCCATCTAAGATCTCTCTTCAAAAATCACTATTATACCTTTTTCCAAATATGCCTTCAAAGTATTGAGCAACATTGCCCAGCAGTATGATGCTGATCGAAATTCCTGATGTGCTTCTGTCCAGTCTTTGTGTTCAAACTCAACAATGGTACTTCCGCCGTTTTCGATCAGATCAAATCCAAAAGTCGTAGGTAGCCATTCGGACATGGCCACATTCACCTTGAAATGAATTGACTCATTAATTTTGAGTTGAACTACTTCAGCATACCAGTCATATGGCTCCCCAAAATAAAAATTGTAATTGCTTCCCAATAAAGGTGTTCCACTACATTTCAATGGCCACCAATTGATCAGATGCTCGGGATCGCTAACAGCATTAAAAACACTGGTTCGGGATGCCGCAATTTCGAAACGATGATAGATGGTCATAGTAATGTTGGATTTTTATGAAGTATCTTATTAAAAACTGCTCTAACCCATATGCCTTCCCCTTCTAAAATCTCCAATTCTATTTACTCTATTACATGTACTTCTGCCGCTTGAATGACGTGCTTATCTTGTCCTTGTTCCTTGTTGACCATAACGACAAGCGTCATCCTTTTTGGGTCAAACAATCCTTCTTTAACGGGCAGCGTATAGTCAAACGTACGATTATAGATATTGCCTTTGATCAAGTCACTTGCTAAAGCATCACCATCATGTTTGGTCAGCATATCCATCAATACGTGGTTAAACTTAAAATCTTCAGTGATCACGGAGCCGTTGGACTGTCCATCAACAATACCAGATTCTAAAAGATACACACTAATCTTGTGTGGTCCTGCCAGATTGACAAGTGGTATAGCCGCAACATCCACTGTCACTTTACGCGTAGCCGCATCGTATTTGGACTTGAGAATGATATTCATTTCATGGGGCTTCTTCAATTCTTTCTCCACTTCTGCTTGCCATAAATCTGGCGCATCCAGCATGAGCCCATCATCAATTGGGGTGCGATTAATGGACGCTGACGGCTTACCAAACCATGGTTTGAACCAGTTTTCAAGATCTTTGGCTTTTTGATTTCGAAAATCAAACTTGCTTTTGGATGTCGGTTGTGACAAAAATGAACCATGTATCGCCACCGCTAAAACTCTATCAGGAAATTTATTGATCAAATTCTCAAGTGCCGCCGTTCCTTTTGGGCAATTAGGACAACTAGCTCCAGTCAATTCCTCAACGAGTACAACTCTATCGGATTCTGGAATGATGGGATCTTCTAAAGGCATGATAACCTCCTTGCAAGACATTGCAATCGTAGAAACCACAATAAGGGTCAAGGCAAATTTATTCATTAGTTTCAATTTTAAAAATGGAAGAGTATTCATATATATTATCTAAGATGCATGATCAAAATGTAGTGCTCATTGTCATTCTCACGCCCGAAAACGCAGGTTCTAGTCGGCATATACCACCCGAACAAACGATTCCTTCTACCTGCTTAACATAACGGACGCTATATCGTTGTGCTTCGTGATAAAAGACCATCCCAGCCGTTGGGAACAAGATTTTTTTAGGGACTTCGCCCGTAGATTTAGGTTTTGGTCGTGAGTTGTACATGCCAGATACTTCAAAACTCCATTTTGGTGCAATGCTGTATTCTACAAGCCCAAACATCCAACTACCGAAGTCTTGCTTTGTATCCATATATTGTGCTTCGACACGGACTGCTTT
>JANMMV010000587.1:0-1546 GCA_031373565.1 Saprospiraceae bacterium | reverse complement strand
TTTCATGGGTTGATAAAAACGGCACGATATTAGGCTCTAACCCCGCCCTAGATTATGTAGCTATTCAAAACGATGAAATTCTCATTACCATAAAAAATGAAAACGGCTGCACGGTCTCAACTCGAATAAAAATATATGTCGATAACGAGTTGAAGGTATTTTTACCTAACGTTTTCTCGCCAAATGGTGATGGGGCAAATGATAGATTTACTATATTCAAAAACAAAGTTCCTGTTACAAAAAACAAAATGTCAGTGTATGATAGGTTCGGAAATCTACTTTATAGCGAAGAGATAGACTTCAATGACAATAACAGTGGATGGGATGGTAGATTTAATGACAGATTTGTAGAACAAGGAGTCTATGTGCTCATATTTGAATACCAAGATCTCGCAGGTAAATCGCATACGATTAAAAGCTCCGTTTTAGTTACCCGCTAATATAGGTTGAACCACAAAAGCACAAAGGAAGCAAAAGACAGTATCTGTTGATTAGGGCACTTTCTAATTTACAATAACTAATTTTGATTTAGTCACCCAATACTAAGGTACCTTAGCATCGAAATGCTAATTTTGATTAGCCACAAAGTGGACAAACGCAGCATATAGATTTAACTTCTCTTTTCTGACTTCGAATCTCCAATTTGGTTATTTACCTATTTCTAATACTTTATTAATTACCAAATCTACATTTTGCTTACCATATATAACGTTCCCTTTGCCTTCCAAAAGTCTGATTTTCATCGTCTTTTCATTAGATTTGATAATAAACATGCCACTAGATGTGATAAGCTCTCCTCTTGAAAGCATGATAGACTTTTTCGAAAGCGTATCACCAGCGACCGTTACTTCAGCATTACCTGTGATTTTATAGGAATTTGCATCCATGTACTTTGTGATGCAACCTTCTTCGACCTTAGCTTTGATGTTATCGTCTTTGTACTCTTTACGAATTTTCTCAGAGCATGTACTAGATTCTTCCTTTCTACCACAAGACATAAGAATTGTTAACATAGCTAATAAAGTAATCGTCGTAAATCGTATCATTTGAATCATATTTTAATATTAGTTAGAAAATCGAACACATAGATAATGAAAAATTCACTAACAGCAAAAAATACATTATTAAAACTTAAAACCAAGTTTTAACGTGACATCAACTATGATAATTATTTCATCTAATGTATCAACCTAACCTAGTACGCCCTACCCACATTACCATTCATATAATTGACAAAGGCACGATTGACCACCCGCATCCCACCCGGCGTAGGATAGTCACCTGAAAAATACCAGTCACCGGTATGATCAGGGCACGAAACATGCAAATCTGGAATGGACTGATAAATAACTTCTACTTCGATATCAAGGTGGTCGGGTTTAACAAGTTTTGAGATCTCGGCAGTGATATCGTCATCCGTATATAGATCATATAGCGCTTTGACTTGATTTGTCATTTGATCCATTGGTAACAACTCTTGCTCTTTACAGCGATCATAGACATGATTCATAAGATGAGATTTGCCATCTCGTTCCAGTAGATTGAC
>JANMMV010000577.1:0-2785 GCA_031373565.1 Saprospiraceae bacterium | reverse complement strand
AGTGAATTGCTTTTCCAATGTATTGAGTCCCGTGTCAAAAAAATTAGTGTCGACTGTACTACCCAAGAACGGGGAAATGATAGTTGCTATTTTTGTTAAAATGCCAACTTCACTTCTGAAAATATCATAAACATATGGTCCCCTATTTACGATCGTGTCTAGTTGATTCTTGAGCGGTTTAGTCCACCTTACGTGATTAATTCCTTGAGACTTATCCGTTTTTTGTACAGATACCTTTGTGATCATAGGCAAATCTCGCATCGCCACAATACAAACTTCATCACTCGCCAATCCTTCTACGCGATTGTATGGGTTGCCAGAACTAGTAAGACGAGCAAATTCTGCTTGTACTCGATAACAGTAAGTCACCCCTTGTTCGATCTTGGTGTCTAGATAAGTATATTTAGTGTCTTCAATTTTTGTAACCTTAAAAGCAATCTTGGTGTATGGAGAACCAGTCAAACCGGGATCGCACGTATCTAAGACAAAATTACTACTTGCGATTTTTCTCCAAACAGAAAATCCCTGAAAATATTTCTCTTTTGCATCCTGACAAACGTAAGGATTTTTCCAAGTGATTTTGATTGCTTCTCCTTCTGTCTGCGCTTTTGTGTCTTCTGGTGAAGGGCCTACTACTTTGATACGGATAGTAAGCAACGTTGCTAAACCAGTGCTGTCTTGAAAAAAATTATCAGCAGCCCGCAGCACCACCTTATAATACTCTTTAGATATTTGATCACATGTTGTTTGCCATTCCAGCGTTGCTTTAAAAGGTACTTTGGTAAAAAACTTTGGCGCATTTAAAATTGCCTTTTCTGTTAAAGTAAAAGGCCCTCCAGTGGCCGTTAGCTTTACTTTTTGTCCAAGATTGGGATCGGAAATATCAATATCTAGTACTAATTTTTGACCAGCAAGGATACATAATTCTTGATCGGCCTTTATTACAGGTGGATCATTTTCGCATAAGCGAATGAGAACTTGCATATCTCTTAGGATTACGTTGATCAATCTTCCGTTGCGATATTCTTTGATCAGAATCACTATATTGTATTCACCTTGCAGCTTAGGAGCGTTCCAAACTAATTGCCCCGTTACAGGATCTATTCTGATGTCGTTATTGTTAGGGTCGCCTATTTCGTCAGGTAATTTATACTGCGGAACAGGTGTATTGACAGCCTGCAATGGTACTCCTAGAGAGAAGGCTAGACTGTCTCCATCAATGTCGTACGCATTTGGATTATGTACGAATGGCTTATTGACACACCCTACGTCAATAGGTGGTTGCAACAGAATAGCTGAATTATTAAATCCTTGAAACTGCGGATCAAGCAAGGTAAAAGTAGTACTTAGAAAGAATGGAATATCAATAGAGTTTGGATAATTGACATTTAAGATATTACCAATACGATTCGGATCTTGGAACGATACAGTAAAGGTAGATGCCCCAGGATATGTGTGTTGGTCAATATAAAAATTCACTTTGATATCGTTTGGCTCTAAACGTGTTCTACTTGGATCACGTTTGACAAACTGTTTTGTGCCATCACCCCAAACAACATCAAGACTGTCTCTATCAGCTGCTGCAGAAGAGCTTTTGGTATAAGTAATAATTGTGATTTCGATGGTAAGTGGACCAATCTGCCGATATGTTATCTCTCCAGCTCTATTATGCGTTGCAAAAGAAGGCACAGCGCATAGAAATAACAGCATTGACAATATGTATCTAGTTAAGTCATTCATCTTACAAAAATAGCATTTTTGACGATATACATATACTATACGTTTGAATCCTCTTTAATGTTTGATGCTATCCTTATTTATATCTACATTAGTCTTCTTTGATGTAGTCATTTGTTGACTAAGAAGTCTACCCTACTTCGATAAAGGACATTTGATACCCTACCAAAATAAGTTACCGATTAGCTATTTGTCTAATTATAAAAGTCTATTAGTTCTGCTTTCTCAATCCTTCAAATAGCCAATTAGCCAACGCTTGTCTATTAGTATTGATGAGAAGGCGTTGTTGATCGCTGCTGTTGCGGATGTTAGCAAGCTCCACAAATACCGTAGTTGGCAATAAATGTTTTACCATGTAAATGTTACGACTTTCTACAAAGCCTTGGTAACCTCTATCTTTCTGATGCTCTTCGTATTTTGACTCAAAGACATTTTGAATATCGGTGGCTAGTTTCTTAGATTTTGGGTCAGCATCATTAAAGTAGAAAAAAGCGTCTTGTCTAAGGTTTTGAGAACGAGAGTCAACATGTATTTCAATAGACTTTTGAATTTTCACACCTTTATTCTTGTATTTGCTGTACAGTTTATTGACGTGCGACGCGCGGTCTCTAAGACGCTTCTTTTGGCTAACCGGAATTGTGTACTTGCCTAATCCAGTTTCGTCTCTGTCACAATCTAAGTAAGCCTCATCTCTTATACCGTCATTTTGGTCTTGGACTATAACATGGACCGTAGCTCCATGCTGCATCAGATTTCGAGCCAATCGGAGTGCCACATCATAAGCGTATTCATCTTCACAAAGTTCGTGACCCGCAGTAGTACATACGGCACCAGGATCTGGCCCACCGTGGCCTGCGATCACATAAAATACTTGCCCCTTCAGACTAAAATCTTCTATGTTGACATCGTCATATCCTGCTCCCATTAATGGAACATTGATAAAGGCGATACCTGTTTTCTTCATTGAAGTCTTTGTCACATTTGTTACGATTCTCTCGTCCACGTTGACATCAGATTTTGCATCATCCGTTTTGGTCTTAACTGCTTT
>JANMMV010000512.1:0-11977 GCA_031373565.1 Saprospiraceae bacterium | reverse complement strand
ACCACAAGGGCAATCTGGGCAAGGCCAGCACAGAAATCAAGGACCAAGACCCGAGCGCCCTGCACAGTCGCAAAACAACCAAGGACCAAGACCTGATCGCCCAGCTCAACCGCAGCAGCCGAAATCCCAAAACGATAATGCTGGACAATCACTTAGTCAAAATCCGAATCAAGAAGGACAAACACCTAATCCAAATAAGAAGAAAAAATTCTTCAACAAGAAGAAAAAAGGTGGCGGCGGTGCTCCTCCAGCGTCAGCTTAATTGATGGGTCGGTTGGTATAGTTTTTGATAATTTATTGTAAGCCTTGTATTGCTATTAGGCTAAATTAAGATAAGAAATGAAATATAATGTAGTAATTATAGGCTCAGGGCCAGGGGGATATGTAGCAGCGATAAGAGCAGCTCAATTAGGCAATACAGTAGCTATTATCGAAAAGTATAATACGCTTGGCGGGACTTGTCTTAATGTGGGTTGTATCCCATCTAAGGCATTACTTGACAGTAGCGAACATTATCATAATGCCGTGACTAGATTTGCTGAACACGGGATCATCACATCTACACCAAAGGTAGACATGCCACAGATGATCAAACGCAAAAACGAGGTGGTAGATCAGACATGCAAGGGTGTAGAATTCTTGATGAAAAAAAACAAAATAGATGTCTACGTAGGCTTGGGTTCATTTGTTTCAGCTCATGTCATCGCTGTAGATGGTGCGGACGGACGCAAAGAAATCGAAGCAGACAAAGTCATCATAGCAACAGGATCTAAGCCTATCACCCCTGACATGTTTAATTATGACAAGCATCGAGTCATCACATCCACAGAAGCACTCAATATATCGAGTGTTCCTAAGAAAATGGTGATCGTGGGTGGCGGAGTGATAGGACTGGAGTTAGGAAGTGTTTTTGCTAGACTTGGTACATCGGTTGATGTGGTCGAATACATGGATCGAATTCTACCTACGATGGATAGTGACTGTGGTAAAGAGTTGCAGCGCAGTATGAAAAAACTAGGTGTTAATTTCTACCTAGGCCATGGTGTGACGGGTGTCAAGGCAACCAAAACTGCGTGTACTGTTTCGGTCAAAAAAAGAGATACAGAAGAGACTTTTGATATCAAGGCAGATTATTGCTTAGTGGCCATAGGGCGCAAACCTTACACGGATGCGCTCAACCTTGAAGCGGCTGGCATTACCAAAGATGAGAAAGGAAGAATAATTGTAAACGAACATCTTGAGACATCGTGTCCGGGAGTCTATGCTATCGGCGATGTTGTTGCAGGTGCCATGTTGGCTCATAAGGCTGAAGAAGAAGGTGTATTTGTGGCAGAATATATATCTGGTCATAAGCCGCATATTGATTATAATCTTATCCCTGGAGTTGTCTATACTTGGCCAGAAGTTGCGGCTGTCGGTAAGACAGAAGAAGAGCTCAAAGCAGCGGGCATTGCCTATAAGGTTGGGAAGTTTCCATTCAAAGCATTGGGTCGTGCGCGTGCGAGTATGGATGTAGATGGTATGGTCAAGGTTTTGGCTGATCAAACGACGGACGAATTGCTAGGTGTACACATGGTCGGTCCTCGAGTAGCTGATGTGATCATGGAAGCGGTTGCGCTCATGGAGTTTAGAGCTAGTGCTGAAGATATGGCGCGAATTTGTCATCCACATCCTACGTATACCGAAGCTGTTAAGGAAGCAGCATTGGCTGCTACTGGTAATAGGGCTTTGCATATATAGGTTTGGTTATATCTTCACTACCTGCCTACCACATAATATTCTCTCTTTATTAACTGCTGGATAGATTTCAATATTATATCGTCCTGAAGAAAGACTTGTGATGTCTATTTCTTCTACTAGGGGTTCACTTATCTCATTATGAACTGCATACTTCCAGTTGAACTAGCAATTAACTATAGTTTATAGCCATTTTTCTCTCCCAATCATAACCTACACTTAGTCAAAGACTTAATACTAAATTAACCTTTACTTTATCTTTGATATCAAAATCCCTTCTATCTTTGCTGCTTATACTAGTAGAAGTATTATGACAACAAATGCCAAAATCCTCATAGTTGACGACGAGGAAGATATTCTCACGATGTTGAGATACAATCTTGAAAAGGCTGGCTATGAAGTTTGTACGGCAGTGGATGGCCAGCAAGCAATCGCCATGGTTTATTCATTTAGACCCAATCTCATCCTACTCGACATCATGATGCCCGGTATGGATGGCATCGAAGTCTGTCAGCATATCAGAACAATACCTGATTTTAACGACATTTTGATTGTATTCTTGACTGCCCGTAGCGAATCATATACACACATTACGGCATTAGATTCGGGAGGAGACGACTATATCAATAAGCCCATCAAACCCAATGTGCTCAACTCTCGGATCCAAGCTATTTTACGGCGTGCTAACTTGAATGCAGTAACGTCAGATTCTAAAATAATTTTTGGAGAATTGTCTATAGACGTCGAAAACTTTGTAGTTCTCGTAGGCGACAGAGATGCTGGTCTTGTAAAAAAGGAATTTGAATTACTCATGTTGTTGGCTTCTAAACCAGGCAAAGTGTTCAAAAGACCAGAGATCTTGCTGCGCATGTGGGGAGATGATGTTATCGTCGGAGATCGGACGATTGACGTTTACATTCGCAAATTGCGTGAGAAAGTAGGAGAAAGTTACATTCAAACGGTCAAGGGCGTTGGTTACAGGTTTGATTTTAAGAGTTATGCCAAATGATTCTAAGTTTTCGAATCAAAAAACTAAGTATCAGACAAGTCACTTGGTTTCTTACTGTAACTGTATCTATATCCAGCGCTCTCATAGGCGTCATAGTCTTTTATGGAGGTAATTTAAAATGGGTCGCGATAGGAGTTTTTTTTCTTATCCTCTCTAACTTTCTAATTATCCGATTTTTTGTCGAGCAGTTCCTTTTCCATCGAATCAAATTGATTTATAAATTGATCACAGACTCGAAACGCGAAATCAATACCAAAGACTTAGCAGGAGAAAATATCGAGACTGTCAATACGCACGTGATGGAATGGGCAGAAACGACAAAAAAAGAGTTAGCTTCTCTTCAAAACCTGGAAGAATATAGAAAAAATTATGTCGGTAACATCTCCCACGAGCTAAAGACACCTATTTTTACCATTCAAGGGTACTTACATACATTGCTGGATGGTGGCCTGTATGATCAGAAAATTAATATGGATTTTCTTCAGCGTGCTGCTGATAATGCGGATCGACTTCAGAATATTGTGGAAGACCTAGAAGTTATTTCTCGATTAGAGTCAGGTCAAGTTCAACTAGAATTGACCAAATTTGATTTAAAAAAGCTATGCGAAGAAGTTGTCCAAGATCTAGCGGTGATGGCTGAAAAGAAGCTCATTTCCATGCGGTTTAAGGAGAATAATACACCTTATACGATGGTTTTAGGTGATAAAAATGCGATCACCCAAGTAATAACGAATCTAATTGTAAATTCGATCAAGTATGGTCGTGACGGTGGTGTTACTAAGATTGGTTTTCATGATTTAGAAGGAGAACTCCTGTGCGAAATATCTGATAATGGCATCGGTATCGATGAGAAGCATATCAAGCATTTGTTTGACAGATTTTACAGAGTGGATTCTAGTCGAAGTCGCAAGCAAGGTGGTTCAGGATTAGGATTGTCCATTGTGAAGCATATCATAGAAGCACATCAGAAGACTTTAAATGTACGGTCAACCCCAGAATATGGTTCGACCTTTGGATTCACTTTACAGAAAGTATAGGATCATATCTAACCAAAAAGTATAAGAATTGACTTGCCTATTGCCATTACTGCGATGGCTATTGTCCATATTTTCTTGCTGTTATTACCAAACTGTGAAATGATGTAACCTATCATAGTGATAGCTACGACTACCAATATTTGCCCTATTTCCACTCCAATATTAAAACCGAGCAGCTGTATCCAGATTTGCTCATCAGCACCAAATAACTCCTTAAAAAAATTGGAAAATCCTAAGCCATGGATTAATCCAAAAAAAAGGGTTGCTAGATAATGCCAATGGATTGATATCTTATCTTTTTTTTCTAGGGACACCACATAAATGTTATAAAGTGCTGTCAGTATGATCGTGATCGGAATTAATGTCTCCACTAAGCTCGGAGATATATTGACCAGCCTAAACGATGACAGTGCGAGGGTAACGCAATGTCCCAAAGTAAATGCTGTAACCAACCACAACACTTTTTTCCAATCATTGACATAATAAAGACTACACAATGTGGCCACAAAGAGGATGTGATCTACGCCATTGATATCGATGATATGCTCGTATCCTAATTTTATAAATTCATCTATTTCCATACACACAAAACTATTGAAGTCGTCGATTAGTTTTTGAAAATCATAATAATAGATCTATGCCAGTATCCATCTTGCGGTCTCAAATTATTTCACTTTATTCATTGGGTTTCTCGTGTGACTTGCGACAGTTTTATTACGATGGTCACTAATGGTCCAAGGCAATTATTCTACATCACAAAGCACTTTTCAACTTAGAACAATCGTGGCCAGAACCGAGGCGTGTTGTTTATATAATCTTTGTATTTTGGATATTTTTCTAGGGATATCTTCTCAGAAAAATCAGAACTACCTAAAAACAAGAGCAACAATAAAATACAACCAGCTACCGTCCAATTTAACCATCTTTCAGTAGCGACGACACTAAACAAGTAGAACACTATCCATATCGATTGCTCGGCAGCATAATTTGGGTGTCTAACTTTTGACCAAAACTTAATATTCGTAAAACCGTGCTCATAAGAACCGAGGTTTTCGCCAGCCTTCATTCTGCGATGTTTTTCGCTTTGAAAATCGTACTGCTGCTGATCAGCTAAATATTCAATCACGACCAATCCAACAAATATGATTGCCAAAATATAATCATACCATTGCAAGGGTTTGCCGATACCTTCGTAAGCCATTAGCATCGGCAAACAAAATAACAATATCAACCCCATTTGGTATGTACAGATGAACAATAAGTGAAATAGTCTCCAAGCCCAAATATGGCTTAAGAATGGTTGTTTTCTCAAAATGCCCCACCTATAATCTTCTTCACCACGCCAAGGTATCCAGTGATAACCGCCACGACGTGCAAAATTGTATGTTAGACGCAAACCCCATATGGTCACTAACACAGCCATTAGCATCAATCTTGTATCCATTTCTCCGTGCAACGCCATTACCCATACATAAGCAATGGGAATCAAACTCCATAGTTTATCAACTTGACTAACATTGTCCGTGATTTCTCCGATCAAAAAACATGCTGCTGCTGTAATTCCATATATGGTTAGCAATTGTTTTAGCACATTTGTTTGTTGCTCAGACATAGGCATGTCAAAATAAATGACAGAAACAGGCACCAACAAGAGGGTGAGTAACAAAACCATAACTGTGCGTATCATAAGTACTGTATTTAAGTAGAACAAATATAATTGACTAACTTGATAGTTGGTATTTATAGTTAAATAAATATGTCGCACGTTAAATAGGTCGTCTAAGATGGTAACATTTTGGCTGCTAAGCAAAAAGTCCTTATATTTGCCATCTAAACTTTCTAACACATTAAAATCATTTAGAATTATGGCTTTTGATATCGATATGATCAAGAAGACCTACGATGCGTATCCTGCTCGCGTCGCTGCAGCAAGAGAAGTACTCGGCCGTCCGCTCACATTATCAGAGAAGATTTTATATGCCCACGTGCATCCTGACTCTCCACTTCAAGATTTCAAACGAGGCGTTGACTATGTCTTTTTTGCACCCGATCGAGTGGCTATGCAAGATGCAACGGCGCAGATGGCCTTGTTGCAATTTATGACAGCAGGACGTACAAAAGTAGCCGTACCAAGCACTGTTCACTGTGATCACCTTATCTCTGCCAAAGTCGATGCTGCTACGGATCTCAAAGGTGCTTTGGATATAAATTCTGAGGTATTTGCCTTCTTGCAATCTATTTCTGAAAAATATGGTATTGGATTTTGGAAGCCGGGTGCAGGTATCATACACCAAGTGGTACTCGAAAACTATGCATTCCCTGGTGGTATGATGATCGGAACAGACTCACATACGGTCAATGCAGGTGGTCTCGGGATGGTCGCTATCGGTGTCGGTGGTGCAGATGCGGTAGATGTGATGGCTGGCATGGCTTGGGAGCTAAAAATGCCTAAACTTATTGGTATCAAACTTACTGGTAAACTATCTGGCTGGACATCACCCAAAGACGTTATCCTTAAAGTAGCTGGCATTCTAACAGTCAAAGGGGGTACTGGGGCCATCGTCGAATACTTCGGTGAAGGTGCAGATGCTATGTCTTGTACTGGCAAAGGTACGATATGCAATATGGGTGCTGAGATTGGTGCGACAACCTCTACATTTGGATATGATCCATCGATGTCGAGATATCTCGCTGCGACTGGACGCGCTGATGTTGCAGCGCTAGCAGATGGCATAGCAGCACATTTGCGCGGTGATGATGCATGTTATGCAGACCCTAACAAGTATTTTGATCAAGTCATAGAGATCAATTTATCAGAGTTGGAACCACATATTAATGGACCATTTACACCAGATCTTGCGACACCGATTTCTAAAATGAAAGAAGTGTTAGCCACGACAGGCAAAGATTGGCCCGTAGAAGTAAAGGTTGGATTGATCGGTTCTTGTACTAACTCGTCGTATGAAGATATTTCTCGAGCTGCTTCCCTTGCTAAGCAGGCTGTCGCCAAAAATTTGAAGACCAAATCTGAGTTTACCATCACTCCAGGTTCTGAGCAAGTACGATTTACCATCGAGAGAGATGGGTTTATAGATACCTTTGATCAGATAGGTGCGTCCGTTTTTGCCAATGCTTGCGGGCCGTGTATAGGTCAGTGGGATCGTGCAGGTGCTGACAAAAAAGAGAAAAATACAATTATACATTCTTTCAATAGAAATTTCTCCAAGCGTGCTGACGGCAATCCGAATACACATGCCTTCGTAGCGTCACCCGAGGTTGTTACGGCAATTGCATTGGCAGGTAGGTTGGACTTCAATCCCCTTACCGATAAGTTGATTAATGAAGCTGGCGAAGAAGTGATGCTTGAAGAGCCAACAGGATTAGAGTTACCACCAGCAGGATTTGCAGTGGGAGATGCGGGTTATGTAGCACCTTCTGAAGATGGTAGTAGTGTAGAAGTAAAAGTGGCACCAGGTTCAGATAGATTACAATTGTTAAAGCCTTTTGAACCGATCAAAGCCGACGAAGTCAATGGCATGCGTATTCTTATCAAAGCGAAAGGCAAATGTACTACAGATCATATTTCTATGGCAGGTCCATGGTTGACTTATCGTGGACATCTCGCAAATATTGCCAAAAATACACTAATTGGTGCCGTCAATGCTTATAATGAAGAAGCTAATAATGTCCTGAATTATACGACAGACACCTATATGACAGTGCCAGACTCAGCACTTGCTTACCAAAAAGCAGGCACTGGAACGATCGTTTTTGGAGAGGAAAATTATGGTGAAGGATCATCAAGAGAGCATGCTGCTATGCAACCAAGATTTTTAGGTGTAAAAGCGGTGATGGTAAAGTCATTTGCGCGTATCCATGAAACTAATCTTAAGAAACAAGGAATGCTGGCATTGACATTTGCTAATCCTGCAGATTATGACAAAATTCGTCAAGATGATCAGGTCAGTATCGAAGGATTTGATAATATGACCCCAGGAAAAAATCTAGTGATAGTACTTTCTCATGCTGATAGCACAACGGATAGAATCGAAGCGGCACACACATACAATCAAGCCCAAATAGACTGGGTAAGATCGGGATCGGCTCTCAATCAAATCAGAGCGGGTTTAAGCAAGTAAAAGTTTAGAAATGATTATTTGAGGCTTGTCGGATTAAATATTCGGCAAGCCTTTTTTTGTTTTCTACATTCACAACGATGAAAAAAAGATGAAAAATTGAAACAACATTTCACATTTTCAGTGTAGATCAAGTTATTCGCTATAGTAAGTGAGAAAGAATTTTCACAAGAACGATTAGAAATATAATGCCGTGTTGTTAAAAGTGCATCGAGAAGATATAAATTTAGTTTTTTAAGTTTAACTTTGCTTATCATTAAACCGCAAACTATGAAAAGTCCTACACAACTATTGTGGATCATTTTTTTTACACTTACTACCAGTTCATTTGGCCAAATTTCTATCACGCCAGCATCTGGAGGGCAGGACGATCAAGTGACGATTACGTTTGACGCCAGTCTAGGCAACAAAGAACTCAAAGGTGCAAGTAGTATTTATATGCATCATGGAGCAGTCACTGACAACCTAGGTGGTACAGCATGGAAGTATGTCAAGGGAAACTGGGGCAAAGATGATGGTATTGGCAAAATGACCAAAGTAGCAGGTTCAACTGATAAGTGGCAGATTACTTTAACACCTTCAGTCAAGGCCTATTTTGGTACTGGATCTGAGACAATTTATAGGATAGCTGGTGTTTTTAGGAGTGCCGATGGCAATGTTAAAGGTACAATAGCGCCAGGGCAATTCAGTTGGGGAACCGTTGCAGCTAATGGCGATAACTATATCAATCTCAAAGTCGATAATTATATACTTTTGACGCAACCAGTGGCTAGTAGTACGGTCATCAATCAAGGTGACAAAGTCAATATAGCTGGTGAAGCGTCAAGCTCTGTCACAGATATGAAATTATGGATAGACGATGGCACAGGTTATGTTGTCAAATCTCAGGTTTCAGCAGGTACATTAATCAGTTTTGAATACATTCCTACTAGTTCAAAGTCAATCAAAATTAAATTGACTGCGCTGCTTAATGGTCAAAATCTAGAAGTACTTAAAGATTACAACATCACCATCAAAAAACCTAGTACGATCGCAGCTTTACCACCTGGTGTAAAGCAAGGCGTTAATTATTCATCAGATCCGACAACAGCCACACTTGTGTTACTGGCACCCAAAAAGCAACTAGTACACGTAGTAGGCGACTTCAATAATTGGTCTATTGATGATCAATATCAAATGAACCAAACGCCAGATGATGAATATTTTTGGGTAACATTAAATAATTTGACGCCTAGTAAGTCTTACGTCTATCAATACTGGATAGATGGCAAAATAAAAGTAGCCGATCCCTATACGCACCAAGTTGCCGACCCATGGAATGATAAATTTATTGAATCGTCGGTATTTCCTAATCTGCCTCCTTACAATAAGGAATCAAATGGTATAGCTTCTGTCCTGAAAACTGGGCAGGCAGTATATGCTTGGGCGAGTTCAGAATCTACATGGAAGCGACCTGATGTCAATCACTTGACTATCTATGAGTTACATTTAAGAGATTTTTTTGCGGCACATTCATTTGATGCTTTGCGTGATACTTTGCAATATATCAAAAGACTCGGCGTCAATGCCATAGAGCTAATGCCTATCTCTGAGTTTGAAGGCAACGATTCGTGGGGTTACAACCCGTCCTTTTACTTTGCCGTAGACAAGTATTATGGTACCAAAGAAGCACTCAAGAGGTTGATAGAAGTAGCACATGCTGAGGGTCTTGCGGTGATTCTCGATATTGTATTGAATCATTCGTTCGGTCAGTCGCCACTATTGCAGATGTATTTCGATGAGAATGCCAACAAGCCAGCGCTTGACAATCCATGGTACAATAGAGACGGCGTCGGGCAATATCAGTGGGGATATGATTTCAATCATGAAAGTCCTTATGTAAAGAAATTTGTTGATGACGTCAATGCCTTTTGGCTACAACAATTCCACTTTGATGGTTTCCGCTTTGATTTTACGAAAGGATTTACAAATAGTGCACCAGGAGGAAGCGTCGATAATTTTGACCAATCTAGGATCAATATTCTCAAGAGAATGTCCAACGCAATAAAAACCATTGACCCCAAAGCCTATATCATTTTGGAGCACTGGGCTCCTGCCAACGAAGAACAAATTTTGGCTAACGATGGTATGAAGATGTGGCGCAACAAGAGTTATGACTACGTACCCGCTGCGGTAGGCAAAACATCAGGCACTTTCTCTAGTACCAATGCGACTTCTCACGTATCACTATATAATAGCCATGATGAGCAGCGTATTGCAAAGCATTGTCTAGATGAAGGATTGTCATTTGATGGATATAATGTCCGCAACAAATCAATCATGCTGGAGCGTGTTAAGATGACCGCAGCGTTCTTTTTCTTGCAGCCCGGTCCTAAGATGATGTGGCAATTTGATGAACTAGGCTATGATATTGATATCAATTTTAATGGTCGTATAGGTCGCAAGCCGCTGGTTTGGGGAGCAGGAAGTCTGAATTATTACAATGATCCTGAACGCCAAAATGTCTATGCCGCCTATCAAGGTATCCTAGATGTTAGAGAAAAAATCGGCGCTGCTAAAATGGCATCAGCCATTTCGAAACATAAGCATGAAGGAAATGTGCGTCGTTTGTCCTATGATACCGATGGTGTTGATTTAGTTGTAATCGGCAATGTTGATGTAAAAGATGCGAGTATTGATCCACAGTTTACGAAGGTAGGTACTTGGTATGATTACTTCAATGGAGATAGTATAATCGTAACAAATGTTGCCAGCGGAAGGCCCCTTAAAGCTGGAGAATGGCATATTTATACATCAAAAAGACTTTCATCGGGTAAGCCCGGTGTCGTAGCCGTTTACGAAAATCCTGTTTCGGTTGTACCAAGTACCTTCTTGGCAACTCAAGAAATAACCCTTCGTTTTGATGCCAAAAAGGCTAATCCTAATGGAACTGCGGGGCTCATCGGCGCATCCAAGATTTACATGCATGCAGGAGTTAAATTTGTGACTGCTAGCACAGGACTTGAACTTGTAAAAACCTATCCTGACCATGGCGCCATGACGCCAATCGGAAACGATATCTGGGAGATTAAGCTTACACCAAATACTTATTTTGGAGCGACTGCAGAGCAAGATATCAGACAACTTGGTATGTGGTTTAGGGATGAAAGTGGTACAAAATTAGGTTACGGATTTAGGGGAGATATTATCTACATCGATGTCAAATCTCCAAAACCCATTATCACTGTTGATCCTCCGGGTTTCACTGGTGATACGGAAGTCACTATTACATTTGATGCAGGTGAAGGAAATCGTGAACTTGCAGGCGCTAGTAAAATTTATATGCATTCTGGTGTCGGCACCGTCAACACTGCCAATCCTGCTACATCGGCATGGTCAAAAGTCAAAGGAAACTGGGGTCAAGACGATGGGGTAGGTTTAATGACTAATATAGGTGGTGACAAGTGGCAATTAAAATTAAAACCAAAGGATTATTATGGTCTCACAGTGTCAGAAAAACCATTCTGGATAGCAGCCGTTTTTCGCAATGCTTCTGGCGGTTTGAAAGGTACAACGTCCCCAGGAAATTACCCATTTGGCATCGTAGCGGATAATCAAGATTATTTTATCAAAAACAACATTGTTATTGCTACCGATGACGATATTTTACCAAAGTTATTGATTTACCCAAACCCTAGTCAGAACGTATTAATACTGGCTGGCTGGGAAGGCAAAGCGACTCTTGACATAATGGATATTACTGGCAAGCCTATCCAGCAAATTGATGTTTTACCCAATGATCCAGTGGATGTTTCTGCTCTTCAATCGGGGACTTATCATTGTGTAGTCAGAAAAAATAGTCAAGTATTGGGAAATGCTAGCTTCATCAAAATCGATTAATCAACATATTCTTTTCTAAAAACAAGCGCAAAAAGGTTGTCTTCCAACTGAACGTAACCTTGCTCGTAGCAAAAACGATATACTTTGCCTGATTTGGTCTTGTATTCGTTGGTGAAATAGGCAAATTTGAATCCCTCATCAAGGAGATCTGTCTTAGTTACAGTCGTGTTTAGTTTTGG
>JANMMV010000498.1:0-1701 GCA_031373565.1 Saprospiraceae bacterium | reverse complement strand
CCCTGACCGCTCCAAGCGAGGTATTTGGTTGCATTGGCAGCAACGTCACCATTACCGCAAGTGGCAATGGTTCTACCTATCAGTGGGTCAATCAAAATGGCAATGAAACACTTACTGGGAACAGTAAAACCATTGAAGTTTATACCCTTGATCCAATTTCATCATATTCTGTGAAGGCGATAAATGATAAAGGTTGCCAAAGTGAATCTAAGAATATTGTGGTGCGTGCCGATGACTTAGATACCCCTAAAATCAACTTATCTTCTAATGGTGTACTACAAACAGACGCATCCAAAAAAATACAGTGGTTACTAAACGGCAATATCCTTTCAGGAGCAAATGACATTAGCTATATCCCTACACAGTCTGGTCTCTACTCTGTAAGAGCCGCTAACATGTACTGTGTTAAAGAATCATCGCCTATTGAATACTTGGTAACCGGACTTGAAGACCCAACAAAAGGGACCTTTAGCTTATCGGTATTCCCCAATCCATCTGAAATTGGAGAAATCAGAGTTATTGGCAATTCATCGGTAACAAACCCATTGCAGTTACAAATAACCGATATCCTAGGAAAGGAATTGGTTAATCAACCAATGTCATCTGAAGAGTTTAAAAATGGCTTTGCTGTAGAAACGAAATGGACAAGTGGAGTTTATATAGTGAGAGTCACGCAGGACGGAACCAATCTCCATCAAAAAGTAATTATACGCTGATAAAAACCGGTTAGTAATTGATAAAACCCCTTATGCTCGACAAGCTGAGGGGTTTTGTTTTTATTAAGATATTGAATAGTATGCGCCCGAAAAATATCTACTACTGACAAATCACGCTTCTTGTGAAGACTAATTTCCTAAGGTACATTCACCATTTTAGAGGACTTGCTATAATACTTATCGTGGGAGTTCATTGTCGCACTTCACTTCTTTGGCCTGATGATTCCTTACTCAACTCATTACTCACTTTTGGATTAAACTCTTCCACTATCTTATTTGTTTTCATTTCCGGATTTCTCTTTCAATTTCTCAATGAGGAAAAACTGGGCTATCAAGACTATCTTACAAAAAAGATCAAGTATGTGGTAGTCCCTTACATTCTTGTATCTATCCCTGCGATACTGGATAAACTTATTTTTGAGTCGGACACAAATTGGATGAATTCATTTTATCGTAGTCTTTACCCGACTTTCCAGGCAATCTATATGCTTTGTACAGGTAAACACTCAGGTCCATTTTACTTCATACCAATGATCTGCATCATTTTCTTGATGGCACCTCTGCTTCAAAGGCTTCAAAAATCCAAATATTTTACAATAGCAGTTGTGTGTGTAGTCTTGCTTGGTTTTTTTAGTTACACCTACGGCTACTATGCATCAATACTCGAATCCTTGATATACTTTTTGCCTGTCTATATTTTTGGAATGTGGATCAGTAAGAATAGAGAGAGAATATTGACCATGAATAGCTATGCGCTATTCTCTTTAATAGGCATATTTCTGATCATCTTCTATTTAGAGATCAGCAAGGCTATAGATGTACAGCATCTCTATTTTTTTGAATCGGCTCCACACTACTTTACCTCTCAATTTAACTGGAGCAAATTGAAAGAAATGATACTAGCAATTATACTATTGACATTGTTCTACCGCCTTGAAAGTAAAAACTATAGACTACTAGTTTTGCTAGGCTCTTATAGTTTTGG
>JANMMV010000492.1:0-4303 GCA_031373565.1 Saprospiraceae bacterium | reverse complement strand
AGTCATTATGTCTCGCTAGGATGCAATGATTATAAGTATACTGTATTTGGTCCTGGCAATTATGGAGCCACAACGTGGGCAAATGACTTGAATGTAAATCCTGCGATTACAGTTACCAACTCACCTTCATTTCGACTTTCTGTTGTAATACCTGGTAATCCATCAACAATTAAAGCAAAAATATTGTGCTTAGCAAATGGAACTATCACAGAATTTCCATGGGGCCCACATAATTTAACTTTCACTTACAATTCACCTGCACCAAATCTAAGTTGGGATTATTCTCCATCTACTCCAGCTTCACAAGGTCAAGCATATAACGCATCAGTTTCTGGCCCGACTGGTACATCAACAGTGACTTGGTCGTTATCACCGTCAGGAAGCGGGATCACTATGTCAACTGGTGTATATAGCACAAATATTATTTATTTTTCAACGGGTCTCAAGACCGTAACGGCAACTGCAACTGATATTTGTACAGGTCAGACTTCTTCTGTAAGTAAACAAGTAAATGTTCAGTAATGAAGGCAACAATAATGTTTTTTTGGGGTACGGCACTTTGCAGTACATTTTTGTCTTGCTTAAAAGACGATGATTATGTAAATCCAACTTTGTCTAAAATATACAATGGTATGATGGACTCATTAGTTTTGGAGTGTAAACCTAACCTAAGTCCAAATTATTTAACCCTTAAAATGGACGGGCAAGAAGTTTGTTACTTCGAAGGTGTTGAAGATCGAGTAATAAATTTTAGTTTAGTTAGCAAATTTACTTCAGCTTCACCATCATTTAGTTCAAGTGGGCAAATACTGAATACTCGAAACGGTGCATCACTGTGGATTTCACAAACTCCTGTCAAGAATAGAAAACACTATATCAATTTGGAGTTCCCCGATTACAATATTGGCGTTGACACACTTCATTATTTGGACTCAATATTTTCAATTAAGGAAAATGATGTAATAGGTAGTGAAGACATATTTGTTCCATCAAATTTTACTGACGAAGAAGCGTATGCATTGAAATCATCTGGTGGTTTCCTAAATAAATTTAAAGTTAGTTTTGTTATACCTCACATCGTCCCAGGAGCAACTGGGGGACTGGCCTTAGAAAGTTCGTCAATATATGGTACACAGCAAGGTAGCTACATCAGATTTAACAAGGTTGAAAAAGTCCATGAAAAAGATGGTACTTATTTTAATCTTGAAATTGATTTTAAATGTAAACTATATCACTTTGCACAGAATGGAAGAAAAGGATTGTTTAAGGAAATCACGGATGGAAAGTATGTTGTAAAAATACATGCAACACGTAGATAGAAAAAAAAGATGACAATACAGTTTATGACGAGATGCCACCCTATTGGGTCGGCATGTCGCATAGCTCATTTGTAGCCCCCTAGGCTTAGGCTGTCTCGGGCATCGTAGTAAGACTAACGCTAAAGAGAAATAGGGATAAAAATAAAAGTAAGTTTGAGCCACTTTTTACAGGATTACATGGCCCCAGCTTCAAAGTATATAAATATTACTTATGAGATTCTTTAATAAAATAAATTTACGCAGTACACCACTCTGGTGTACTGCACTACTACTTATGTTATTTAGTTGCTGTAATGATGAGCCACCAAAGCCACCTGACAAGCCGCCTTACAAATGGGTTTGGGAAAATCGAGATTTTATTCAAATCAATCCATATTACGAAGATGGATACTATTATGTTTTTAGCGAACCATGGACATCTAATAGCTGGAGTTTGGCAAAAGTAAAGGAGACTAATGGCGAAATCTTATATAAAGTACCAATAAGAGATAATGTTGATGTTCCGAAATTTGAATGTCATTTTAGAGATGGTGATCGGTTGATGCTAGTCGAAGGTAATTACATACATCAGATTAATATGAAGAACGGGTCTATCGTAACGGATACTTTCAAAAATTACATCTGGAATTTTCTTTGGACAAAAGACCATATCTCGGGATGTGGATGGACGGATAATTACAATACATTTAAATTTTTCGAGATCGTTTATATAGATGGACATTACAGAGAGAAGCAAATTCACTCGGTAAATTATCCAGGCGTTGATAGTTTAGGGAATTCGCGTACTAATGCAGGCACTCCTCCAGTATATACTAACGGAAAATGGATAATGGCATACAATACATACTATTATTCATCTCAAGAAACTAGAAACTACATAATTACCAAAGAGGATTCTATTGTCACTTATAGCTCGTACTATGATAATAATAAGGGAAATGGTTTTAATAGTATAAAAGTAGATGATCGGTCTATGTATGTATTTAGTGTTGACAAACTATTTGCTTTTGACAGGAGCAACGGTTCACTTAAGTGGGAAACACCAATTGAAGCGAGAAGCTATTCCACCATTAAGGATAATAATATCTACATCCTTGATGGATCAGACGCCTATGTAATGAATATAATCAACAAAGAAACAGGACAAAAGGAAGTTTTAACACAGGATCCTTGCTGGCAAGGAAAGATAGTAGGAGACTATTTATGCTGGGTACACCATGATCTAAATAAATTTAATTTAAAGACCAAAGTAACAGAATTTAGTGCATACATTCCTATATCCGCGGTAAGCAATGTATCATGGGGTGTTCCTTTCGGTGCTTCAGAAAAATCAGTTCTGCTACACGATGGCCTAAAATTCGAATGTTTTCCTTTTTAATAGATAAAAAACAATCAGATGATCCCGTACATTTACCCCTTGGATAAACATCCTACCGGGTAAAGAATCCTGCTTTATCCCGTTGGACAGTCATCCTACGGGATACAGCAGGACAGGTTTTGTAATTCGACTGCGCGTCAATGATCTAAACTGTACGATGATGAATCGCACAGTTGTACAATAGTGGATCGCCGTGCTAAATTTTATCAAGGTTAAGCATGACTGAGACGATCGGGTGCAACTTTACTCCATATCTGAACTGTGATTTGCGACTGATTTTTTTGATGATGATGATTTAAAAAGTGAACAATAGGATAGGCGAAGGCTATAAATATAGCTATCTTGTCTGCGAAGAACTTGCAGCAGAAATTGAACGTTGTAGAAGAAATACAAATTATAGATCATTCATTATAAAATTAAAAGATGAAGACAATTGATATACAAAAGGTAAATACCAAAAAAAATCCAATTATGGTCTATGACGATAGTCTAAATATAAAGGAGTCAAACAAGCCGTGTCAAGAAAAAATTGATAAAGCTAATTATATGTTGAAAAAGAATAATGTATTTGAAGCGGTTAGCATCATCAAAGCAAATGAAGTGATCACCAAGCCATAAGATTGGCTATGTCGATATGCTCCCGATCGGCCGTCCGTCGACCACGCTAAGCGTTAGCACCGATCGAAAGAAGGAGAAGAGCCAAGCCTGTGCAAAATCAACGAATTGATCACACAGATTTCTGCAGGATAAAGTATCATACATCGGTCTTCAATTCCAACTGGAATCTACCACCCTGTAATCAGCAAACATATAACAAGGCTGATAAAGATGTAGATATTCCAACGTGTTGAATATCTTTGTGGTCGGAGACCAGCGAATAAGATATAAAAAAACTAATTCAAAAATTGATTACCTTTACCTTACATTAAGCTTGAAAGAATTTGAGTAAGACAGACAAAATATTGCAAAAAATCTTAAGCGGTTTATCGGACAAGAATTTTGCATTTTCTGACCTTATAAGTATACTTTCTACATTTGGTTTCTCACTTAGGACAAATGGAAGCCACCATATCTTTTCTAGAGAAGACGTAGAAGAAATCCTAAACCTTCAATCAAAGAATGGACAAGCCAAACCTTATCAGGTTAAACAAGTGAGAGAATTGATCGTTAAATATAGATTAAATACAGATACAAATGAATGATATAAAATATGAACTCATCATTTATTGGAGTACTCAAGATGACGCTTTTGTTGTTGAAGTACCAGAATTGGCTGGTTGTAAAGCCGATGGTGAAACATATGAAGAAGCCATCGTTAATGTTAAATTAGTTATACATGATTGGATAGAAACGGCCATCGGATTGGGAAGAGAAATACCTAAGCCGAAGGGAAAACTTATGTATGCTTAAATTAATCACGAGGCCATCACAAGGGCTATGAAGATAAACTTGCTATTGCTTCTTCCACCACATAGCACTGTCGTTACATTACATTGAATAAAAATAATTACCCAAAAATCAACTAATAACGAAACTGATTACTAACTTTGAACGTTAATAATAATAGAATTTGATACATAGTTTTGCAGATAAGGAAACAGAAAAG
>JANMMV010000470.1:0-1729 GCA_031373565.1 Saprospiraceae bacterium | reverse complement strand
AAGGCATTTATCCCGACTTTTAAAATACACGATGCTCAAGTTACAAATGACAGAGAGTGGTATATTACATTGTTTTCAATTTTGAGTGTGATCATCTTGTTGGTTTATTTTGTCAATATAGTAGTAGAATATTTTTTACTTAAAGAATCGACGCATGTCTATTATTTAGTTGGCCTTATTGGTGGACTGATGTATGTATTATCCTATCACTCGGTCATAGATTTATGGACAAATTTCAGATACACTAAAGTAATTGGCGCATCCCTAAACCAAGTTTACTGTGCAGACTTTAGCTATATTCTGAACAGATTAAGTATCATGGTCATTTGTTTTGGATTAATCAATCTTGCTACTACGTTTCTGAAAACAAAGGTAAAAATACCAACATGGCATAAGCTGTTAAAATTTTATCTAATTATTTTTACTATTGCCAATATGGTCTCCCTTTTGATCACACTCTTTACACCTTTTCCTTGTGATCTTTATTTTATTACTACATCCAATATCATGTTGATTGTAGCCATATTGCTAGTAATCATTAGTGGTATATTGTGCATGAAGATGGATCGAAGACTTGCTGGTTTATTTCTTATGGCACATATACTGCCATTTATATTTATTATACTGACGTCAATTTACGTAGAAATAAATACATATATCACCTTTGGGCATGTTATGATGCCTTACCTTACGATTTTAAGTGTGCCTGTAGGACTTAATACACTTTTGACTTATAGGGTCATTTACGTAAAGGATACATTGCATGAAAACAACATACTGTCTCAAAAAATGGAGATGGACAATGAACGTATTAAACACGAAAAAGAATTGGAGTTTTTGGAAAAAGAAAACTTCAAAAATCAATTAGAAGTGGAAACACTGAGCCGCGAAAATTTAGAACTAAAGGTAGATTTACAGAATAGGCAATTGTTAGCTTCGGCTATGCAAATCCAGAAAAAAGATGAAATCATCCATAATATTTCACAAGAAGTATCTAAAATATCGAAAAAAGACCATTCTAATGATTCCACAAACAAAATAATAAGATCATTATTACAAAACCATGAAACCGCGGAGTCAAACTGGGGCTCATTTAAAGAATATTTTGAAAAAATACATCCAGATTTTTTTAACAACCTGAAAAAGGATCACCCAGGTTTATCTGCTTCCGATATAAGATTGTCTGCCTATTTAAAATTAAACCTTACAAATAAAGAAATTGCCACTTTGCAAAATATAAAACCCGAAAGTGTCAAAAGGGCAAAAATCAGGTTAAAACAAAAAATCAATTTGTCTTGACAGTTTTAATTGTGCATAGGTAAACCATTGCCACTTTCATTACTTTGATCAATTAGCTTTAAGTACAGTTCACCTTATTGCCATTCAATCAAATTTGTTGGTCTTGTCACCCATTTGTCACCCATTTGTGTTTGTTTAATTCCTACATGATTATTACTTTTGGTTCTCCAAACAAATCAAATGTATCATGAACAACAGTACAACTTTTACAAATGGCCTTAGAGCAGTAGCTCTTGTAATTTTCATTTCAATTTCCTTTAAAAGCATTACGTTTTCTCAAGTAGCTATCAATACAAATAGCGCTTCTCCAGATAATTCCGCCATGCTGGACATCACAAGTAACAATAAAGGACTTTTAATTCCTCGTATGGGATTTGCAGATATGATGGCTATTGCATCACCTGCCGAAGGTCTTTTAGTATATGTTAAT
>JANMMV010000433.1:0-2494 GCA_031373565.1 Saprospiraceae bacterium | reverse complement strand
CCGGGGCCTTGTTCGCGCCATTCGATCAAGTGATCATCGACTGGTTAGCGGCAGAATTCAAAGCGCAAGAAAATATAGACCTTCGCAAAGACCCTATGTCATTGCAACGTATCAAAGATGCAGCTGAGAAAGCGAAGATCGAATTATCTTCATCTGCTGAAACAGAGATCAACTTGCCTTATGTAACAGCGGTTGATGGTGTGCCTAAGCATTTGGTAATCAAACTAAGTCGTTCAAAATTCGAGCAATTGGCGGCTGATCTTATCAAAAGATCATTGTTACCATGTGAAGCTGCACTAAAAGATGCCGGTATTTCTAAAGCGAAGATCGATGAGATCATCCTTGTAGGTGGTAGTACTCGTATACCAGCAATCCAGCAAGCAGTTGAAGATTTCTTCGGCAAAAAACCTAACAAATCAGTTAACCCTGATGAAGTAGTAGCGCTCGGTGCAGCTATCCAAGGTGGTGTATTGAGTGGTGACGTTAAGGACGTTTTGTTGCTTGATGTGACACCTTTATCTTTGGGTATCGAGACGATGGGCAATGTATTTGATATAGTGATCGAATCAAATTCTACTATACCAACTAAGAAGACTAAGACTTACTCTACTGCAGCGGATAACCAACCAAGCGTTGAGATTCACATCCTTCAGGGCGAACGTCCTATGGCACGTGACAATAGAAGTGTTGGAAGATTTATCCTAGATGGAATTCCACCATCGCAGCGTGGAGTACCACAAATCGAAGTAACATTTGATATGGATGCTAATGGTATTCTCAAGGTGGCAGCCAAAGACAAAGGTACTGGCAAAGAGCAAAATATCCGTATCGAAGCTTCTACAGGCCTTTCCCAAGAAGAGATCGCAAAGATGAAAGCCGATGCTGCTGCTAATGCTGAAGGTGACAAAAAAGCAAAAGAGACAGCTGAAAAGTTGAACACTGCGGATAGTCTGATATTCCAGACTGAGAAGCAAATGACAGAAATAGGTGATAAAATACCAGCTGACAAAAAAGCGGCCATTGAAACATCTCTTGCTGAACTTAAAGAAGCGCACAAAATGCAAGATATGCCTGCTATCGACAAAGCGATGGAGACAATGAATGCTGCGTGGCAAGCCGCTTCACAGGATATTTATCAAGCACAACAAGAAACAGGTGGTGGTCAAGAAGGTGGAGCGCAAGATTTTGGCGGCAATCCTGAAGGAAACGGTACCAATGCTGGTAGCGAAGATGTCACTGATGTAGAGTTTGAAGAAGTCAAAGGAGACGACGAAAAGAAGTAATTCTTACTAATTGTTAAAATAATGAAAAGTCAAGTTGTTTAATTACAGCTTGACTTTTTTTGTTAAAGAGGGTTCAGATAAGATAGATGAAAAATCAATTTAGGCTCCCAATGACCAATAAAATTGATGCTACAACAATTCTCTACGATAAATCAACATATTTGCTTGCTCTGAATAAACACATAAAGGACCAAAACCACTTGGTTTCGATCCCTCATCATTAGCGAAAGTAATACTAAAACTAACATTTCTTTTGTAATCGGGGTTAAGCCCGTATAAGCATGAGATTAAAAAGCCAATCAAAATCAACTTTTTTTCTACGTCAACCGTACCAATGTAACCTATTTCGTAACTCCTAATTTAATACTAGATCTGTGGCCTGTAAGTTTGTCAACAACAGTGATAATGTAGACACCGGTGATATAACCTTGCATCGATGTACTCAATGACACCTTATCACTCTGAACGGCATAAATTCTTCGACCATAGATATCCACCATCTGTACTGTCAAAGGATGACCTTCAGGATTGTTAATATTCAGTTGTTGCAATTGATAGTCATAATTCAAAGTGAAAGTTTGCGTTTTATCTTCTATATTAGTCGACGTCTCACATAGGATACTTGCATTTGAAATCACGGTATCCCAAACCATTTCTTTGATACATTGGCTGTAGAACTCTATTTGATAGGATTCCGCTGAATTACATTCGAATGTACCAAGCAAAGCGGTTTTATCAAGTTTGTGCATCGTAGCCATTTTGCGCCCATTGACTGAGATATCAAAGGTACAGTCATCCTCTAAGGTATGAACCACGTCCATATCAAAAGCAAAAGTCTTTTCAGTATGCAAGATTCTTGCATTTGCCGTTATCACTCTATTGCCTGTTGGTGGTGGTGCTATGTAACATGGATTGGCAATTTCTAGATAATCACAGCAATTAGGATTGTCAATATCGCATACCTGAAATCCTACTAATTGCTCATTTGTTGGTGCAAGTATCGATGTCGTAAGTGGCAGCTGAGTATATGTATGATCAGTACTATTGCCATAATCATCGACAACCCTAAATCCAGTCATACCGACTGCTACATAATCCAAATCAAAAGTCAAAGAAGCAATATCTCCATTGGTACATGCGATTCCAGACACATCAACTATACCTAGTGAACATATTGGCTCTACGAAGCAAGGGTTGGCCACATTATAAAT
>JANMMV010000425.1:0-10323 GCA_031373565.1 Saprospiraceae bacterium | reverse complement strand
TGCGGTCCTTCATGCCAAAGCCAACAGTCATGATGTTGTGATCATCGATACTGCGGGTCGTCTTTCGGTGGATGAAGAAATGATGCAAGAGATCGAAAATATCAAAAATGCAGTGATTCCGTCGGAGATATTATTTGTTGTGGATTCGATGACAGGTCAAGATGCAGTCAATACGGCGAGCATTTTCAATGAGCGTCTCAATTTTGACGGCGTTGTTTTGACAAAGCTTGATGGTGATACGCGTGGTGGTGCTGCGCTTTCAATCAAATATTCCGTTGGTAAACCGATCAAATTTGTTTCCGCTGGCGAAAAACTAGAAACCCTTGACATCTTCTATCCAGAAAGGATGGCGCAGCGAATCTTGGGTATGGGTGATATCGTATCATTCGTAGAGAAAGCGCAAGAGCAATTTGATGAGAAGGAAGCTGAAAGATTAGAGAAGAAAATCAAGAAAAATAAATTTGACTTCAATGACTTCTTAGGCCAATTGAATCAAATCAAGAAAATGGGTGACATCAAGTCTATCATGGGCATGATCCCAGGCATGAGTAAGATGACCAAAGATATTGATATAGATGATAAAGCCTTTGTTCGCGTTGAGGCGATGATTCAGTCTATGACTCCAAAAGAACGAGTAAATCCTGAATTGCTTAACATGTCTCGCAAAAAGCGAATAGCGCTGGGAAGTGGAAAGACCTTGCATGAGGTTAATATGTTTATCAAACAGTTTGATCAGATGCGTAAGATGATGCAGATGATGAGCAAAGGAAAGGGTATGGAGAGAATGATGCAAGGCATGCCAAATATGCCTAAAAGATAATATTGTCGTTTTTGAATGAATTTCGTTTGCGAAATTGGCGTAAATGAATCATAAGGTGTCATCATCTGAAATATTTGATTGGTCTCAAAGCATTTTGCAGCAATGCATACCTTTTTTCTGCTTTTGTCTTAAAAAAGTTATCGTTGGTCTATGGTTGGGCACTTAGTGAGTAGTAGTAATGTTATTATTAATTATGATACAAAATCCTTTATATGTTTGATAAGTTAAAAGCGTTGTTCATTGTAACAGATCCTGCCGCCGCTGCGGCTTCAGATGCAAAAGAAATTGATGTTACCAGTGGGCAGGTTGTTAATGATACGCCAGTGAGTGCGATTCCGACTAAGCAATCGACACCTACTAATGCTTCGCCTGTAAATGATTTGACAGATTTATTGCTTCGCGCGATCGAGTCCAACAATCAAGATGGTTTTGATTATTTAGAGTATAAAAACTCGCTAAAATCCCTTGAAAAGGTCATCCCTGATGAGGCCACGAGGTACAAATCGGCCTTTGAGATGGGCAAGACGATGGGCTTAACTAAGGATAACTTAATTAAACATGCTACTTATTATGTAAGCATCTTAGAAACAGAGAAAAAGAAATTTGGCGATGCCGTTCAGAATCAGCGGTCAAGCAAAATCCAAGAAAGATCCGAGCAACTCAAATCCGTAGAAGCGAGTATAGCAGAAAAGATGAAGATGATCGAACAGCTCAATAAAGACATTGCCACAGCCAAAGGTCAACTTGACGCCATCAAAGCCGAAATTGATGAATCAGCAAACAAGATCGATATGCGAAACGGACAGTTTCAAGCATCATATGCGTTGGTTTATAATCAAATCGCTACTGATCTTGAAAAGATAAAGCTATATATTTAAAATAATCATATATTTGGGGGTAAATTTACTTTAACTGTTAATGGAAGAAAAAAAGCAAAAACCATTTTGGAGCAGGCCAGAAGGCGTAACGGGAGCATTAGTATTAGCAGCAGCTATATTTGGGGGTGGTTTTTTGGTAGCTAATTTTATAGCAGCCATCATCGCTTTTGTCTCTACTACTATGGGTGCTTTCATCAGTTTAATGATCTTAGGTACTGTCATTTTTCTAGCCCTGGATGGAAAATCTCGCGCGCTGATTTCGTACATGTACAAAAGTGGCATGCGGTGGTTGACAGGATTGTTTGTGAATATAGATCCTATAGGTATTTTGAAAAATTATGTCGAGGATCTTAAATCGAACCTAGCCAAAATGAACCGACAGGTAGCCCAACTGCGCGGTCAAATGCACAAATTACAAGAGATTATCCTTAACAATAAGAAGGAAATCAATTCAAATCTCACCATGGCAAGTGAAGCGTCAGAGTCGAACAAGAAGGCTCAAATGCTACTCAAATCTCGTAAAGCAGGCCGTTTACAAGAGTCAAATGTCAAGCTTGAAGATTTATACAAGAAGATGGAAATTCTCTATCGGGTATTAACGAAGATGTATGAAAATTCGGAGATCCTAGCTGAAGACGTTGCTGATCAAGTGATGGTAAAGGAGCAAGAGCGAAAAGCCATCTTTGCATCCAATTCTGCTATGAAATCAGCGATGAGTGTCATCAAAGGCGATCCGGATAAAAAAGCCATGTTTGACGCAGCACTAGAGTCTATAGCTGATGATGTAGCAACGAAGGTGGGAGAGATGGAGCGATTTATGGAAGTCTCAAAAGGTTTTATGCAATCCATTGATCTGCAAAACGGTATTTTTGAAGAAGAAGGACTTAAAATGTTGGAAAAGTGGGAAAATGAAAGTGTATCACTCCTTTTGGGTGATGATAAAAGTATGCTTATTAACCCCAAAGACGATGATGTATTAGATATAAATGAACCTATGCCACAACCGGAAAAAGTGGGTAGGGTTAATCAATATGACAACTTATTTGAATAATCAATTTTAAAACAAAAAAAGACCATGGCAACTAAACTAACAGGTTTTTCAAAATTACTTATCACGTTAGCTATTTTAGCAGCACTATTTTTTGGTGGTAGATATTTGATCAAGAACACCAAAATGGGTCAAGATATCCAGAAAGAAGCTAACGAAGCCGCTGCTAAGGATGGCACCACTACTGCAGCAACAACGAGTAGTTCGACAGGTGGAAAGCGTGATCCAAATACGCTTAGAGTACAACTTGTAACTTGGGGTGGATACGGACCAGGTCTATATTATAATGAGGGTGCTTTGGCAAATGAGCAAAGCAGATTCTTTAAGGACTATGGCTTCAAAGTTGAGTTTAAAGTTGAAAACGATCTTTTGGCAGCGATGAATGCATGGATGGCAGGTGAGTACGACGTATTGGTTCAAACGGCTGATGCATTTCCATTGTACACCGCACCTGATGATATCAATGCTTTCCAACCTAAGGCATTTATGCAAGTGGATTGGTCACGTGGTGGCGATGCAGTGATCGTCAAGCGTGGTATCAAAACAGCCAATGACCTTAAAGGAAAGAGAATCGCGGTAGCAGTTCCGTCTCCTGCTCAAACATTGTTAAACAATACACTAGAAGCTGCAGGCCTTAGGTATAGTGATGTCACAGTGATCAAAACAGCTGATAATTTAAAGGCTGCTGAGTTATTCCGTACTAACGATGTTGACGCAGCAGTTGTGTGGAGTCCAGATGACCAATTAGCGACAGCCGATGTTCCTGGGTCTTCTATTTTATTGACAACCAAAGAACAATCCCATATCATCGCCGATATCATGTTTGCAAGTCAAAAGACGATCAACGATAAGCGAGATATGATTCATGGCTTCTATGAGGGATGGATGAAAGCGATTGCAGAACTTAATGCAAACCCTAGCAATCGTAAAAAGGCAGCTAAATATGTAGGTGAAATCAATGGATTTACTGAGGTAGAAGGTGAGGGAATGATCGATGTCGTTCACTGGACGAGTCATGGAGATAATTTAAATTTCTTTGGCCTTAATTCTGCATACAAAGGACAGCGTGGTCAAGATTTGTATGAAAAAATGTCTCGCAAGTTTGTAGAAACGAAAGATTCTCCAAAAGAAGCTCCAGCGTGGAGATCAGTGATATACACGGGTGCATTACAATCTGCAAATGCTAATTTATCGGGAGCGCAATACGCTGCTGAAAAGTCGAAGACATTTTCACCTACAACGGCCGCAGAGAGAGTCGCTACACCGATTGCATCAAAACCAGTGAGTATCAATTTTCCATCGGGAAAATTTCAGTTAGATGAGAATTCAAAAACGATTATTGACTTGCAGTTCTCGGAAGTGGCAAAGACATTCGCTAACGTGAAGGTAAGGGTAGAAGGCAATACTGATAATGTAGGTAGTAAAGCAGCTAATAAAGCCCTCTCTGAAAAGCGCGCTAAAGCAGTTGCAGATTATCTAAAATCTCAATATGGTATGGACGGCAACCGTTTTGTTATCATCGGAAATGGTCCAAATAAACCAGTATCAGGTTGTGAATCCAATGCTGACGCCGCTTGTAAAGCAAAAAATAGACGTACTGAGTTCCAACTGATAGGAGATAAATAAAGCAAATATCTCATGGCAGCAAGCAAAGGTGGCTTAAAATGGTTGTTTACCTTACGGGGTGAATTGACTAAGAACCAAGGTATCATATTGACCATCTTCGGATTGGTTGTGATATTGTTGGTATGGCTGCTTTTGACATCAGGTGCATCACCCATTTTGCCCAAGTCTGCTCTACCACACCCTATGTTGGTATTAGGCGCTTTTGGAGATTTGTATCGTGATAATGAAATAGTAATGAACCTTTGTAAGTCTATCGGACTTAACATGGGTGGTTACATAAAGGCTATATTATGGTCGATACCTGTGGGGTTTGCGATAGGGCTAGTGCCTTTATTGCGCGGCATGTTTCAGAAGGTCATAGATTCGATCCGATTTATACCCTTGACAGCCGTCACGATGTTATTTATCATATGGTACGGTATATATGTCGACGCCAAGATTAATTTCCTGGCTTTCGGTATATTCATCTATTTGCTCCCTGTGATCATTCAGCGTATTGACGAGGTTGATGATGTCTACCTTAAAACCGTACATACGCTAGGAGCCAATTATTGGCAAACGATAAGAACAGTCTATTTTCCGGCTGTGATGAGCAAGCTTTCTGACGATATCAGGATACTGACAGCGATTTCTTGGACCTATATCATCGTTGCAGAGACCAATGCAGACCAAGGAGGGATCGGTTCGCTGATTTTCCGTACAGGACAGCGAATGGGTAGGGTAGACAAGACTTTTGCGTGCCTGATCTTGATCATCATTGTTGGTATTTTCCAGGATAGAATTTTTGGTTACATCGATCGGACTTTCTTTCCACATAAGTATCAATTAAAAAATACGGATGGTAAAGTAGTAGGCATAGAATCGTCACTTTTGCGACCCGTATTTGACTTTGCATTTCAAATATTGACGTGGGTTTTCTTAGGTATCTATTTGGTTTTGTTGATCAATGAGATAAGCCCATTCTTAGGACAGATCAAGCCGTTGTCCTATCTGTTTGGTGACGCACTATGGAGCATTCATACTATTTTTGCCTTGATATTGTTTTTCCGCATTCGATCACTTATCCCAAAAGGCAAGTAAATGGCACAATACACAGCAGAAGACAGAGTAAGCTTGGACAATGTCCTAGATTTGCGCGGAATAGGCCAATCCTATGATGGTGGTCAAAACTGGATTATCAAAGATCTCGATTTAATCGTCGAGGATAAACCTAACCAAGGCCAATTTTGCGTACTGCTCGGCATGTCTGGAAGTGGTAAATCAACGGTTCTAAGATATATCGCTGGTTTGCAAGAGCCTACCGAAGGTTCTGTTTTGATCCATGGCAAGCCTGTATCGCAAAACGAGCCCGTGAGCATGGTATTTCAACAATATTCATCTCTCCCATGGATGTCTGTTTTAGAAAATGTAGGACTGGGATTGCAATACAAGGGCGTTCCGAAGAAAGAGAGAGACGAAAAGGCGATGGAGATGATCAAGTTGGTTGGTTTGGAAGGTCACGAATCAAAGTTTGCCATGTATCCAACGCTCTCGGGTGGTCAATTGCAGCGCGTAGCTATCGCCAGAAGTATTCTAGCTAATCCAAAAATATTATTGATGGATGAGCCTTTTGGTGCACTAGACGTCAAAACCCGCATTCAGATGCAAGAGTTGTTGATGGATTTGTGGTCTAAGTTTCATTCTACCATCATCTTTGTCACGCACGATATTGCTGAAGCCGTTTATCTAGCAGATGATATCTACATCATGAAGTACGCACCTTCCAAAATTGTCGAGCAAGTGCATGTCGAATTGCCATTGCCTAGAACGCGGGAGATCAAGCGAGATCCGAACTACATAAAACTAGTTTATGAGGTAGAAGACCTGATGATGTCCGTAAGTACTAAAAAATAAATGTTTCGTAGTAAAACATTTTTCATAAAAATGAGTTTGAACTATTGAATTTATAGAATTAAAATTACCTTTACATTATGTCAGTATTAGATCTAGCTAGAGTCATTATCTACCGTTTTCACGAGAAAGGGTTAGAAATTTTTCTTATCAACAATGATATGGAGAAGGACGCAGATATATGGCGTATCCCATCCGGTTTTTCGCAACAATTAGAAGATGCGAAAATGGGTATCATTGATCTAGATTCCACTTTCACAACCGAAGGAAAGGAGATAAAGAACATAGCCATCGAAGGTGACTGGCATGACATCCCGTCTATACGAGGGATGATCAAGTATGACATAAAGTTGGCTAAATCTATCGTAAAAGAAAATCTGCCGGGAGCCGAAAAAGGTGCTTACTTCGCTGTGAAGGAAGCTTTCAAAAAGGTATTGCCGCATGAATACCAAACGATCAAAGAATTGAAAGATGTACTGTTTGACCGAAACTCAGTAACCAACATCTAAGATTAATTTTCCTTCCCATGTCGATAGCGTCAAGCACCATTTCTACTACAGATTTCAATTTCCCTAATCAAGTATCTGTATATCATGGTAAAGTGCGCGATGTCTACGATCTTAATGATCGGTTAGCCATGATTGCGAGCGATCGTATCTCAGCCTTTGATCATATATTGCCAAAACCGATCCCATATAAGGGACAAGTGCTCAATCAAATAGCCGAACATTTTCTCAACGCAACGAGAGATATCGTACCCAATTGGCTATTGGCGACACCAGACCCCAATGTATCTATCGGACATAAAGCGGCACCCGTAAAACTAGAAATGGTGATCCGCGGATACCTTGCAGGTCATGCTTGGAGAACATACAAATCTGGTGAACGATTGTTATGCGGCGAAGTCATGCCCGATGGATTGCATGAAAATGACAAGTTTCCTACGCCTATTATCACGCCTACTACCAAAGCTACCGAGGGGCATGATATGGATATTTCACTACAAGCGATTTTGCATGAGCGTATTGTGACCCCAGCTATTTGGGAGAAACTAGAACAATACACGCGCGCGCTCTTCGAGCGTGGAACCCAAATGGCCGCTGAGCGAGGACTGATTCTAGTGGATACGAAGTATGAATTTGGTATCGTAGATGGTGAGGTTATGCTCATCGACGAAATCCATACGCCCGATAGCAGTAGATATTTCTATGCTGAGGGATATGAACAACGGCAAGCTAAAGGTGAGTCACAACCTCAGCTCTCCAAAGAATTTGTTAGAGAATGGTTGATAGCCCATGACTTTCAGGGGCTCGATGGCCAGACGATGCCAGATATGCCCGATGCATTTGTGTGGGAGATCTCTGATCGATATATCCAACTCTACGAATTGATCACAGGCCAAGCCTTTATCAAGGCCGACGTCGCTGCTATCCAATCGAGAATAGAAGCGAATATGAAAGCGTACCTAGGGGCTTAGTGTCTAGGTTAAAATCTTCAATAATAACTCCTATTGCTGGCCTTGATGTATAAATATGTCCTATCTTTGTAGGGCAGGTATCCGAATGTTTACTCGCAAACACAAACGTTGGCGGCAATGATGGAACCGAGCGTACTAAGAAACTTTACTTTAAAATTGTAAACACGATAATCACTTTTAAAAAATTCAAATCGTGACAACAATTCTTTCTTCTATTCAAAAAATATTTTTGTACCTAACTCTAGTGCTTATTGGATTATATGCGGGCATGCTTTTCAATCATAAAATTTGTCCTGTTGAAACGCAATTAAATCCAATTGAATATGCAAAATATTGGAAAATAGTTGACGGAACTTTCATGCACGAACGAATGGGAATTATGGGCCCTGGAATGGGAATCGTATTTGTAATTACTATTTTATTGTTTTTGAAAAATTGGAAGAGTTTAACCTTTCTATTTATGATACTCTCATTTATAGCCTTCTACCTCGATATAAGTTTTACTTTTACAGACCAATTGCCTATAAACGCTTATATCAACGCCCTTGATTTAAAAAATATAACGGCAATGCAACTTAAACAGTTAACTGAATTTCAAGCAAAAGCTATTTCAAACTTTGATACTCGATTTATTCACAGCTCCATTAGTTTCTTATTGTTATGTTTATCACCTTTTTTTCTAAATAGATTACATAAAAAAAATAATTGAGTTTGACAGAAAAGAAAATCACAGCCGCCAACAGCCGTTTCTCGCAATTGCGAATTTTGCTTAAGCCGGTTGCCGATTTTCCGCTGGAAAATCTTATTTTAGCAGAAAGTACGCAGTTCCGCAGTTCGCAACTGACGAGAAGCGGCGGTACGTTAGTGTCTATTGGAAGTGAAATTTCCCTTTTAAAAAAATATTGTATTTTTATAAACGAATAAACAGACAATCATGTATAAAGTATTACCAATTTCGGTTTTATTATTTTTTGCTTTAACCGGCATGGCCCAAAATGTAGGTATTGGCACCACCACACCGGCTGAATCGGCGCTGTTGGACCTAAGCAGTACTACAAAAGGTTTTTTACCCCCACGTATGACCCCCCGTTAGGCATAGGCTCCTGCCTATGTCACAGTGTCAGCATGGCTTTGCCATAAACACAAGCACATGCGATATAATTTTGGCAGAATAAGATCTAAAAAAGTCTTACTATTTCCAATAAGCCTTTCAATCATTCTCGCATTCAAGCATTCTTAGTTAAATTACTCTCGCATTCTGTCACCTACCATCTAGGAACAAAACAATAGAAGATGTAAGTGCAATTTGGAATTGTAAGTATGAAACATGATCAGTTTAATAAAGCACTCAAATATTCCTTGTCACATGATTTGAGAATTTCATAAATTTATTTCTATTTGTTTTTGGGTTATTAAAAGAAAATTTCATAACCATAGCTTATCTTTGGTTCTAATTATGTTTGTCAAACAAAAATATAAGATTTTAGGGGCTCTGGTTTTGAGTCTGTTCTTTCTTTTGCCTGTTTTGATCACGAAAGTTAGCTATGAAGTTCGTTTATACAGGATTCGACAAGAAGTGAAGGATAGGATATTGCAAAACATAGCAGATGAAGACCTTACCATTCTATCCTTTAAAAGGAAAGATATTTACCGCCTAGTCAAGTGGGAACATGACCGCGAGTTTGAATACAAAGATAGGATGTTTGACGTTGTGAGAAGTGTCGAAAACGGAGATTCCATTACTTATTATTGTTGGACGGATGTCAAAGAATCTACATTACATCAAAATATCGAAAAATTAGTTGATCAGGTCTTCAATCAAGATCCTATTGAAAAACGCAACAATAAACTTCAATTGGATTATTTCAAAAATGTATTTTTTCAAGCCCACCAATTTGGAATCTCACTTGATAGAAGGGTTGTCAAAGAATACAATGAAACGATTGCAAACTACAATGTAAGGTATAGTAATATCTACTCAATTATCCATTCCCCACCACCGAAATATACATAATAAATCATCAGATAGCTGATCATAGAATGATCAATAATCGCTATGATACCTTATTTCTTATATTAGGTACTTTGCCGCATTCCTTATTTTATTAAGAATGCTATGGTTTTTATTTATTCAACTTTAACATTAATATAAATGGAAAAATATTTTTTAAATATTACAATTAATCTATTTGTAATATGCAATATATATTCTCAGTCCGATATAATTCGTGATTCGACAGCACTTGAAGAAGTGGTCATTTCTGCTAGTAAAGATGCACAATTAAAGCTAAATATCCCCTACCAGATTGATGTAATAGACGCAAAGCAGATAAAATTTCAAAATGGTCAAACAATGGCCAATGTATTTGAAAACTCTGGATCTGTCGTTATTCAAAGGAGTCAGCAAGGAGGGGGTAGTCCAATGATTCGCGGATTTGAAGCAAGCCGCATACTACTGGTCATGGACGGTGTACGAATGAACAATCTTATTTATCGGGCTGGACATCTACAAAATATAATGACCATTGATCCATCTATGCTTGATCGAGCAGAAGTTTTATTTGGGCCAAGTTCTACTGTGTAT
>JANMMV010000388.1:0-2386 GCA_031373565.1 Saprospiraceae bacterium | reverse complement strand
CCCACGCGCAGCTACATCGGTAGCTACCAAGATAGAAGTCGTCTTAGTTCGGAATTTTGCCATTACGGCATCTCTCTGCGACTGTGACAAATCACCATGCAATGGCTCAGCACGATAACCTTCGCGTTCCAAATACTCGGCAAGCTCCTGCGTGTCCATCTATGTTTTACAAAAGACAACACCATAAAAATCTGTCAAATAATCTATAACTCTTTTTAGCGCTGCATTTTTGTCAGCTCTAGAGACATAAATATATTTGTGATCTATGTTTTGGTTAGTTTTAGACTCTGAGTGGATTTTGACCTCAGTAGGATTTTTCATGTAAGTGCCAATGATACGGCGTATCTCTGGCGGCATTGTAGCCGAAAACAACCAAACTACCTTTTCGTCAGGTGTAAATTGTAAGATTTTATCAATATCTTCTTGAAAGCCCATATTGAGCATTTCATCAGCTTCATCGAGTACCAAATATTCAAGTTGATCCAATTTGACCGCTTTGCGATCAATCAAATCTTGCAATCTACCTGGAGTAGCTACAAGAATATGAGGAGGACTCTTTTTGATATCTCTAATCTGCGTCGTAATAGGTGTACCTCCATATACTACTTGTGTACGAAGTCCTTTCTTGTACTTGCCAAAGTTTTCAATTTCTTTCGCTATCTGTTGAGCTAGCTCACGTGTAGGTGCTAATATTAAAGCGACAACATGTGATGCATTTGTATCGAGGAATTGAAGGAGTGGTAAACCAAAAGCGGCTGTTTTCCCTGTTCCCGTCTGCGCCAAGCCGATAAAATCTGGCTTGTTTTCTACCAAGACGGGAATAGCTCTTTCTTGAATCTCTGTAGGATTCACAAAACCGATCTCGTCTAAGGATCTTAGTAAGTCTTCACTAAGTCCTAATTCTTTGAATGTTTGCAACGTAAATTTTATTTAAGGCCACAAAGATAAATATTTATTCCGTTTGCCTTTCACAAATTTATGTTAAACCCAATTTTCTAAGGTAAAAGTACAAAAAAGTTAAAATTGACTAACAATAACCCTAATTTTAAATGATAAAAGCCGCTGAGTAGCGATACATTGGTATCAAAGTGCACTTACCAAGCGATGTGGTCACTGCAGGAGCATGTCATTGAGCGAAGTGTCGAAGTGCTAAAGTACAAATTTGATCTTAGACCAATCCCATTTTTTCCATTTGGTAATATTCTCTAAACGTTATCATTCGTTGTTGAGATTCATCCCACAACTTATTACCAGCTAACTTAAGACTACTCCAAAATGAGATCGTAGTCACATATTGATTTATCCACTCGTTCTCAACTAGCGCCTTCTTTAGATTGTAGTTAGGTATAGCAGGATTGAGATGATGTATGTGGTGGATACCAATATTTCCGGTCAACCAATTAAACATTCTAGGTACCTTGTAATACGTACTGCCTCTAATAGCGGCTGTCAAGTAATCCCATTTGTCACGCCATTGCTTGTAGGCTTCTTCGTGTTGGTGTTGTACATAAAAGAACCAAATAGCTATCATAGAAAACATAGCCACTATCGTCATGTGCGTAGCAAAAAACTTAGCCCATCCTAAGAAATATCCCAAAGTGCAGAAGATAATAGCTAAGACGATATTATTAAAATACAATCTCCACTTTTCATTTTTGAATACATCCATATCAATGCCCTGAAGACGGTTATGTATTACGACGTAGTAGATCGGGCCGATAATAAACATCACGGCAAATGATCTATAAATTCTATATTTAAATCTCCCCCAGCTGTTCAATTCCTTAAATTCACTAACGGTAAGCGTATCAATATCACCAATGTCACGAACTTCAAGCTGACCATTCTGGGAATGATGAATATGGTGCGATTTTGCCCAGTACCGATAAGGAATTGTACTAAATAATGAACACACATAACCCACAATGTTACGTGCTTTTGTATTTGATAAAAAGCTTCGATGGCCACAATCATGTTGGATAATAAAAATCCTAACCATAAAGAATGCATTCAAAATCCCTAAGGCAAAAGTCAACCAATAACTGTAATCATAGGCTAAATACATAAGTACCCATATCAATATGAATGGGCCAAATGAATTAATGATTTGAACAGTAGCTAGATAGGTATCTGTTTTTGTATATTTTTGAAAACCGCGAATGACGGCTGGATCGATCTTGATATTCTCCATAAAGAGTATGAAAGGTTCTAATTAAAGTTTTAGCGTAGCAAATGTACTAAAAACTTTTTGTTCACAAAATTGATTATCTTTGGTAGCACAATATAGTTGAACATGTTATTGTTGTTAATTATGCTCATTATTTTCAAATTATTTCAATATGCTACGATATAAACAATTCATTATCAGTGCGATAGCAGTTATATT
>JANMMV010000297.1:0-1687 GCA_031373565.1 Saprospiraceae bacterium | reverse complement strand
CTTTTTAGTAGGCTCTTCGCGCCTTACCTCAACACCTTGTCCATCAATTACTATTTCTTCATTGATAAGCGTGGCTAAAACATCTAAAAAAAGCGTGACAAAACCATGATTATTGATAGGATCTAAGTAAAATGCGAGAATATTGCTACAGACATTCTCGAAATGCGGATATCCTGCAATTTCCAAAAATGACGGCTCCCGATATACTGCTTTCGGTAAATTCTTCAAGCCAGCGAAGAGATCGGCTATTTGTTCTATAGAACCCATTTGAGATCTTTAAGGAGATCGAGTAAAATCAAGGCAGAGTAGTAAACTGGGGCGAAGGATGGGATATTCAAGCGATCTAACAGATAAAGAGTGGGAAATTATCGAGCCATTACTATCCCAGAAGAAAAAAACTCGACCCCCAGTGTGGACAAAGCGACAACTCCTTAATGGCATATTTTACCAGCTCAAGAATGGTTGCAATTGGGGGGACTTACCAAGAGATCTACCACCATACTCAACGGTCTTTTGGCATTACCAAAACTGGTGTGAGGATGGCTCTCTCGAACGAATTGAGACACAATTACATGGCAAAGTGCGCGAACAAGTCAAAAAAAACCGCAGTGGACGACCTTAATCATGATTGATTCTCAAGCGGTGAAAAATACTTGTAATGCCAGTATTGAGTCGAAAGGGTTTTGTTTTTATAAATGCACGAACGGTATCAAACGACATCTAGCAGTAGATATACTAGGATTTCCGTTCTTTACTCATTGCACCAAAGCCAGCATATCGGACGATCAAGGATTGATTGAGATGCTGTCGCAAAACATTGATTACTTTAAATCCAAACCGGACGATCTGCCCAAAACCACCATTCTGCTGGATAACGGCTATCACCCTGAGAAATTAACTCAGGCTTTAGAGGCAATTTATCCAGAGATTATGACTAAGATTCAATTTGAACTTTCAGCCAAACCATCCAAAGCCGACAAAGCAGTCAAAGGGCAATCTGGGTTTGTACCTGTTGCGGCCAGATGGGTGATTGAACGGTCAAACGCTTGGGTAGAGAGGTGTAAAAGTCTGGTCAAAAATTTTGACCGCACACTCAAACGCTCTAACGCCAAGCTCAAGCTATGTTTTATTCGGCTGATGCTCAGACGACTAGCCGCCACCTAAAAAGATCTCAAATGGGTTCTATAAGTTTGCTCGTGGGTAGTGCCCACCATACATTTCTTCTGCTACTTCTCTCAATGAATTTCTAAACATTCATTATGCCAAATCGAGCGATCTGGAGCGTTGATGAATATTCGATAATCCATTCCATATTATTTGTTGTTACACATGATATTTCTGTCATTTTAAATAAATTTGCTATGTCAAATTCATCAAATGACAAAGAGTTAGATATCTCATGCCATTGAGAATCAAACAATATAACTTTAACCGGATATTTTATAGGCTGCTTGGATATCCACTGAGTAAGGGAAATAATACCATTCTCTGATGCGACTGAAATATAAATCCATTCAGATTCTTTAGACACCTCGATCCAATAAAATCGATGTAGACGTTCTCGAATAATTTTCTTTTTCCCTCTTGCGCTTAACTTCAACAAATCGATTTTCATTGTTTGATGCGTAGTGGTAGGTTGGGTTGAAGAATGAAACCTAACATTTCTAGAATATTGGTATGTAAGTTG
>JANMMV010000292.1:0-1842 GCA_031373565.1 Saprospiraceae bacterium | reverse complement strand
ATCATGAGTGTAGGTATCATCGGTGATGCAACACCAGGTGGATGGGAAAATGATACAGATTTGACTCGTGACGTTAACAATACAGATTTATGGACAGGTAGAATGGATCTCAAAAATGGTGAAGCTAAATTTAGAGCAGATAACAAATGGGATATTGACTGGGGTTCAGGTGACTTCCCTAAAGGTGTGGGTGAGCAAGGAGGTGCAAATATTCCAATCGTAGCTGGAGACTACAAGATTACATTCAATAGCTTGACTGGTGAGTATAATTTTGAAGCCGTTGTTGAATATGACAAAATCAGTTTAGTAGGTTCGTGCGGACCATTCTTGGGATGGCCAGGTTCTGACGATTCTAAAGATACCTACCTAAACAAAGATGCTACTAATGCAAATCATTGGACACATCCAGGTGTTGTTTTAGCACAATATGATGGTACAGAAGCAGCTAACGGTATTAAGTTTAGAGCAGAAGCAGCTTGGGCAGTTAACTGGGGAGCAGCAGACTTCCCTGCAGGAGCTGGTACACAAGATGGACCAAATATCCAATGCAATGCAGGAACTTACTCAATAGACTTTAAGTCAGATACTGGAGAATATGGTTTTGCAGCACCTAATGCGACCTACGATCTGCTTGATAATTCAACTATTAGTATCTATCCTAACCCTGCGGTATCAGATATTTATATTGATGTAAAAGATCAAAGTTTAAAAGGTGAGACCCAAGTAACCATCTATGATGCACAAGGTCGAATCTTAATTAATACAAACGTAAACACAAGTAATACCGTCAAAATCGATGGTTCACAATTACAGGCTGGTCAATACATTATTCACATGAAAAATGAAAAATTCCTAGTCGGTCGTAGCGTGATCATCATTAAGTAAGAATGAATGTAAGCATGATCAAATCATTTTGAATCATTGCAAAATAACAGGTCAATAAAGTATATCTTTGTTGACCTGTTTTTATTTTTTATGTTTTCTTAACCATTACTATCACCAAGCTATGTCTACAGTTTTCAAATTATTTGTCGTCAGCCTTTTATTAATAGCCTGCAAAAAAAACGAAGGCCAAGTCATTATTGATCCAGTTCTTGTGCCAAAAGGTTTTCTATATACTAAATTTGTGATGGGCGCTGATTTATCATACCTAAATGCCATGGTCGATAATGGGGCTATATTTACTCATGAGGGCAAGAAGACTGATCCTTATGCTATTTTTAAAGCAATAGGAACTAATGTTGTAAGGGTTAGGCTTTGGCATACGCCCAAATGGCAAAACGCAGTGTATGGCAGTATGAAATACAGTAACTTGGATGATGTTACCAAAACAATTTCACAAGCCAAAAAGAACGGCATGGCAGTTAATCTCGATCTGCATTATAGTGACGATTGGGCAGATCCTGCAAAGCAAGAAACACCCGATGCATGGAAGAACCTATCACTCAATACGCTTAGCGACTCTGTTTACAACTATACACTCAAAGTACTGAATACACTCAAAGCCAAAGATCTAACGCCAGAATACATCCAGATAGGTAATGAAAATAATGGTGGGATGTGCGCTCCAAAAGGTAGCATAACCAACGGTAATTACAACAATTTCGGAACCCTATTAAAGTCAGGGATTAAAGCAGTTCGAGATTTTTCAAATACATCATCTATCAAGCCTCAGATCATTCTACATGTAGCCCAACTCCAGAATGCAACTTGGTGGACCGAAGGAGTCATAACCAAGGCAGGAGTAACAGATTTTGACATTATTGGCTTATCCCATTACTTCAAATGGTCAGAAATACATACAATGGCTGGTGTCACTAATACGATAAAATCACTAAAAAC
>JANMMV010000290.1:0-8440 GCA_031373565.1 Saprospiraceae bacterium | reverse complement strand
TATCGAACTTAAAGAAAACGAATACAAAGAACTCTTCCGCGAAGAGAACGAAAAGAAAGTCAATTTTGTCCGCGAAGTGGAGATAGACACAGATATAGAGATGCTAATACCGGATAGTTACGTCACCAATATCCAGGAGCGGCTCAATTTGTATACTGAACTTGACACCCTAGAGACAGAAGAGCAGATTATGACTTTCTATAATTCACTCAAGGATCGATTTGGTACAGTACCGCCACAAGTTTTCGAGCTTTTCGATGGATTGCGGATCCGCTCACTCTGCAAGCGACTGGGCTTCGAGCGTATCGTGCTCAAAAATCGCAAGATGAATTGTTACTTCATTTCACAGGCGCAGAGTATGTATTTTGAGTCCCATACCTTCAATCAGTTGATGAAATACATAGCAGGCCCAGGCACTGCCCAAGGTTTCACGATGAAACAATCCCATAATTATCTCATCCTTACCCGTGAAGGAGTCCGGACATTGCACACCGCGCAGGAGATTCTACAAAATATGCTAGATATGATGAAAGCGGATTTGGCTAGTAATCTTGTATAAATTATGGTATGAAAGCTAGATGTGAAATTGATAGTTCAAACATGCTAAATACATTCATCTAAAAATATTTCCACCAAACGCCGGACTGAATACTGGAAAATATTACTTTTAGCGCGCAAGAAAAATCATATTTATGAGAAGGAACTTTATTATATTTAGTTGTATAGTATTGATAGCATTGACATTGAGTGCTATTTTTGTGTGGAGTGGATTCTGGTGGTTTGCCGCTGGTGCAGCGGTTTTAGTGGGGATGGGCATGCAAGACATGCTCCAAACTAAGCAAACTATCCGGCGTAATTTTCCATTGTTCGGTAGAATGAGATATTGGATGGAAGAGCTGAGACCTAAGCTCCAGCAGTACTTCGTGGAAAATGATATCGACGGTCGACCTATCAGTCGCCTGGATCGGAATACTATCTACCAACGTGCCAAACAGGAGACAGATACAATGCCATTCGGGACACAGCTAGACGTTTATGCCGAAGGCTACGAATGGATGTGTCATAGCATATCTCCAAAAAAATCTGCCGATCTTGACCATCATCCTACAACTCTCGTCGGCTCCAAAGACTGCAAACAACCCTACGCATTAAGCCTTCTCAATGTAAGTGCGATGAGTTTCGGTTCTTTGAGTCCGCAAGCAGTCATGTCGCTCAATGGCGGTGCTAAGCTGGGTAATTTTGCTCACAATACTGGCGAAGGTGGCATCAGTTCCTATCATCTCAAGGAAGGTGGTGACCTCATATGGCAGATAGGTACGGGATACTTTGGTGCACGAGACAAAGATGGTAATTTTTCTGCAGTAGCTTATCGCAAAAACGCCTTACGGCCCGCAGTCAAAATGATAGAACTAAAATTATCGCAAGGAGCCAAACCAGGACATGGTGGTATCTTACCAGCTAAAAAAAATACACCAGAGATCGCTGCTATCCGTAATGTAGAGCCTTTTACAACTGTGTTCTCACCACCGTATCATTCAGCCTTTAGCACACCCAAGGAGATGATGGAATTCATCAAGATACTCCGTGATGAAAGTGATGGCAAACCAGTAGGATTTAAATTGTGTGTCGGTCGTAAGCATGAGTTTATGGCAATCTGCAAAGCGATAATTGACACAAATATTTATCCAGATTTTATCACTGTCGATGGTGGCGAAGGTGGTACTGGTGCCGCACCGCAAGAATTTAGTAATTATGTAGGTGCTCCCCTGATAGATGGATTAGCTTTTGTTGTCAATACGCTCAATGGTTTTGGCATCAAAAAAGAAATCAAAGTGATCGCTAGCGGTAAGATTTTGAGTGGTTTTCATATGGTACGTGCTATATCTCTAGGTGCAGATGCATGTAATAGTGCTCGCGCTATGATGTTGGCCATCGGTTGCATTCAAGCACTCATCTGTAATACCAACAAATGCCCTACCGGCGTTGCTACACAAGATCCAAGTCTTGCCAATGGTTTAGATGTCAATGATAAGAAAACGCGCGTTTTCAATTATCATGAAGATACCGTTAAATCTTTTGTTGAACTCATGGGCGCTGCTGGTATCGATAGTCCACAAAAACTAAGGAGAAACGACATCTATCGACGTGTCTTTATGAACGAAGTTCGTACTTTTGAACAGATCTTTCCGAGTTGTGCATATGGGAGCTTTCTTCATGGAGAAATCCAAGAAAAATACAAAGATGATTACGAAATGGCAGCTACGGATAGATGGTAATAACTTATGAGAGAGACATCTTAAAGTGAGCAATAGATCATGAAAAATTTAATTTCTTCTTTGCGGAATTCGAAGAAAAAGGAATAGGATTAGGTTGGATAGATATTTACGGAAATGAAAATTACAAACAAAACAGAACCTTTATTACATCATAATTGTCCCGCGCCCCTTTGAACCCAAACCAATAATTAACCTTTTGCGTCAAGATGCGTTCACGATTAGTAAAACGATCGAGGTATCGTAATATCATTCAACACCATAATTACAAATTTAGGATCTATACCCAAACAGACCACGTTCTTTGATTAGCGCTACTAGAGCAGGAGGTACTTGCGTTTCCCATTTACTATCATTGGTTTTGATATCTTCGAGAACGTCGGTTGGATAAATATGGAGTATATCTTTATTGTAGTTTTTGACTTCGACGATTTGTCCGCTTGAATATAAGTATTGATATAGAAATTTGATGCCTTCTGGTACGTCGAGATTTGCTGCTGTCATAAGCGTAGTGTTATCATCCAAAAGAGATGGATAAGCATATATTCGGATATTCTGACTGAATAGTTCACCGAATGCTACGAGTAACCGTCCATCTTGGTTCTGTTCATATTTGTCGACGATGATCTTCTGTAGTTCTCGTGCGCCTATGACGAGACCTAGATTAGCGATTTTATAGTCGGCAAGGTAATTGATCAACATCTCGTGATTGGCACAATCAGAAAGTAAGACCCTAAATCCCAGCGCCATCAACATATCGGCCCGATCTAAGAAATCTTTTTCGTCGATAGTGTCCGTTTCTCCTTTTAGATTGTCGATGGTCATCTCCATCATGAGATTGAGTTTTTCGTCTTCGGTTTTGGTTTCTTCTTTAAACTGATCAAAACTCGATTTGATAACATCTTGTGTGACGATGGTCGGTGGACGGAAGTTGCCCCTGATGACCATGAGCGATTCCCGATATAGAAACTCGGAGGCGTGTATTCCTGATTTGTTCAAATCAAACATCGAAACGACACTCAGTTTATGTTTGACGAGATATAGAGAAATCAATCGTTTGTCAATATAATTGAAATCTTCGCCGCTGATCCGCAATAGGTCTATAGAAACGCGATCTTTGATGTTATCCACAAGCGATTGTACCATTTGCTCGGGATCGTCATTATAATAAAATGACGCATAAATCATATTGACACCGAGGACACCGATGGCTTCTTGCTGTAAGCGATTGTTGGTATCAAGCATCTTGACATGGAGTACCATGTCGTTGACTGGTCCATGTGGTTTAGTCCGAAATCGGAGTCCTAGCCAGCCATTGCCCTTGATCGTTCTTGTATAATTGATAGCTTGGACTGTATCAGCAAAAACAAAAAAAGTTGCATCTGGTCTTGTGGAGCTCAGTCTCTCTTCCATCAGCTCCCATTCATGATCCAACATTTTGTATAGCCGAGGTTCGCTTACATAACGATTGGATGGTTCTTCGCCGTAGATAGCATCAGAGTATGTTTTGTCATAAGCAGACATGGTTTTGGCGATAGTTCCCGCTGCAGCTCCTGCTTGAAAAAAATTTCTCGCCACTTCTTGCCCGGCACCGATCTCAGCAAAGGTGCCATAGATAGGGTCATTAAGATTGATATCCAAAGCTTTCTGCTCGGTCTTTATCATTTGGTATTCCATAGCGCACGCATTAAGTGCGTAAAAATACAAATAATACTTAGAGTTAAAAAGTCAAATCAAGATTGAGTAGTCTCTAGAGGTGGAATATTAGGCGCCCACCAGCTCGTAATCATTTAATTTATCGAAGTCCAAAATAGTTGAATTGCTATATGGATCAGGATGGTACATTACTTGGAATTTTGCATTGCAAATGATGTCTTGGGATAAATAAGAGTATCGTCTGATGACTTGATTTGCGTATGTTTCGTCAAAGGCTTTGATAAATACTAATATTTCAAATGGTGTTTCCATAAGGTCTTGTTCACTAAATCCAAAAAGAGGGCTATCTTCTTTTATCTCATGAACTACGGTCCACGATAGGACTAGCGCATTGATCCGAGAGACAGTAGTGGTCAGTGGATAAAAACGATTTACTTGCTTACCATTTTCCAACTCTCGGATAGCTAGGGTCAGTTTTACTTCTACTTCACTCAATACGTTATCATTGAATGGTGCGACCCTAAACATGAGCGCTTTGCCTTCTTTAAAAGGACTGAAAAGGACATTTTTACTAAAACGCACATGCATAAATGGTCTCGAGAACCTAGCAAAAAATAGTCCTGAAGCCAGCGCGAAACTCATCAAGCCAGCAAATGCCTCTAGTGTAGAAACCAATCCGGCCAGATTGCCCATAGGACTAACCCTACCATATCCCACCGTTGTAAGTGTTTGGGCAGAAAAGAAAAATACTTCCATAAAAATCTCAAATGGACCTCCTTGTCGGATACCAACGAGATGGTCAGTGCCTATTAGCAGATAAATAAATGTAAATAGTAAATTGATCCCTATAAACCCAAAAAGTATTAAAAGGATAAAATGAAAAGTCTTCAAATTTATCATAGTATGAAACCATGATATGCCTTCAAAAAAACCAATTCCCTTTTTTCTTACATTTGGAATGCCATCCGTATTGTAAAACCGGCCACCACTATCTCGGCCATTCGTACCAAAACCTGTGGTGCTATCCGACTCTAATTTGCGCGTATTGATCTTTGACATAGTGGTGAATTGTAGATAACTTAACGTTTTTCTATGCTAACCAGTTTAAAGGTGGGGGTGAATCTGTGATTTCGAGTAACCTCAATCACTGGCAAGGCTTTAACTTTTAGATAGGTGATTTCGAGAAACATCAATCACCTGCTTTAGTTCTAACCGTACGTTGCTCTATCCGTTTTTCATAATGATCGCCTTGGAATATGCGCTGGACAAAGATACCCGGGATATGTATAAAATTAGGATCTAACTGGCCAAGTGGCACTAGCTCTTCGACTTCAGCGATTGTAATCTTTGCCGCGCCGCACATGCATGGGTTAAAGTTGCGTGCAGTACCTTTAAAGATTAGATTACCGGCTTCATCCCCCTTCCAAGCTTTGACGATGGCAAAATCGGCCTTAAAAGCATGTTCCATCACGTACATCTTACCATCAAATTCTCTTGTTTCTTTGCCGATAGCTACTTCTGTACCGAAACCTGCGGGTGTAAAAAAGGCAGGAAACCCACCTTGCGCAGCTTTGCATCTTTCTGCCAGCGTCCCCTGTGGTATCAATTCTACTTCCAACTCACCAGACAACATTTGTCTCTCGAACTCTTCGTTCTCACCTACATAAGACGATATCATCTTGCGAACTTGCTTGTTTTGTAGCAACAAGCCTAGTCCAAAGTCATCAACTCCAGCATTGTTTGAGATGCAAGTGAGGTCTCGAACACCCAGCTTTACGAGGGAAGCTATACTATTCTCGGGTATGCCACATAAGCCGAATCCTCCGACCATGATCGTCATACCATCAGCGATTCCCGCTAGTGCAGCTGAAACATTTTCTACTTTTTTGGATATCATATGTAAAATAACGATTAGGCCGCCAAAATAACGATTTTTTGTCTCTCACGTATAAAGTTAATTATTCAATATGATATTTTTACCAATTATGGTTTACCTACACCACCTTGTACTTCTCCTGTCTCATCTTTTTCTTGATCAGCATTTTGTGGTATAATGTGGCGTGAAGCCATATTGTGAAATGCCAATTGTCGCTTAATCTCTTCACACTCCTTGATAATATCTTCGGCATCCCCTTCCTCCAATTTTTGCGTAATCATTTGTTTAGCAATCAAAATAGCTTTGTCGTGTTGATCTAAATATTGATAGGTACGCGCTAAATTATACATAGTAGCTGCTTTAAGTCTACGCTGTCCTTTGTCGTCCTTGTCATCATATTTTTCCACTACAGAATTGAAGTAATCGATGATAGGCTCAAGATCCTGTTCAATTTCTTTTGTATCTCTATTGTATCGCATTTTTGCAAAAATAGTCTTCAATGCTTCTGTAGCATTTTTGTACATGTTATGTTCAGGGTGTTTGTCAGTATCTAGTTTTTTGAATTTGACGTATCCTTGGGTAACTGGCGTATAACCGTAAAGTGCATTGATGTTGTTATTGACAGAACTGTTGATGCCCTTTAAGAAACTATCTTCATGGTCGGCAGTTACTCTATCTATATTACTACTAAATTCTTTGTAAGCATCAGTGGTTTTAGCATGTTTTGCAGTGCTGTAACTAAATGTTTGGCTTAAGCTGGATGAATAAGCAAGCGGCAATGTTGATCCCCCACTCATGTTAGTATCATCTCTTCTTGTTATGGCATCTTTTGTATCTACACTTTTTAGGAAAGGATTGTTACTCGCTTCCTTCTCCTTCTTAGTCATCTCCTTGGGTTTATCTGATTTTTTGGTAGCTATTGGTAATTCATTCTTGGGGCCATAGATATAGAGATTGCCATTTCCTGAGTTTTCAGCCGTATACCAATAGGAGTATGTGGTGCTAGTTACTTTACCATCTTTGTCTTTATTTTCAACTTTACTTGACTGTGATGTGCCCCTACCAGCCACAAAATTCATAACATTGGGCTTTATTTGGATTGTTGCATCTTTTTCTACTCTTTCCCAGCCGTAAAGATTTATCTGATCATCGTTGTGCTTACCCGTATATCTGTAGTTACCATAACTAGTAACTGAGTAAGTACGTTTCTCAGGGCTTATGTAATTTGCAGGTAGATGAGTAAGACTTATAGAAATATAATGAGGATCCATATCAGCCTTTTGGCCAATGACAAATGTCAATGAGATAAGACACAGGAAAATAGATAAGGCTTGATTTTTCATAATATTGTTTTGAATTTGATTAATCAGTGCAAGAACAGAGATATATTCCCAATTTCAAAACATTATGATACTTTTTTTGAAAAAAGAATGTCAAACCATCTTCACCAATAAATTTGCGCTGCTAGCTTTACCGATCTGGATGGGATCAAAATTTTCTACTTTAATCATGATGGATCCATCAAATTTTGTGATATCAAGAATAGATATTTTTGCGCCTAGTTTTATATTTATTTGACTGAGATATTGTAGAAATTCCTGGGTGTCATCTTTGACTCCTAGCACAATTCCTTGTTGGCCGATGTGAAGTTCGCTCAGACTCTTCTGACTACGTATAGTAAATCTTCCTTCGGCATTCGGGATAGGATCACCATGTGGATCAAATTTTGGATAATCCAAATAAGCATCGAGTCGTAAAATCAACTCTTCATCCACTACATGCTCAAGTGCGTCGGCAATATGACTCACTTGATGCCATGGAAATCGGAGCTTGCTAACTAAGAATACTTCCCACAGACGATTGCGGCGTAGGATCATCGTTGCCATCCGCTGCCCTTGGGTAGTGAGCGTAACACCATAATATTTTTCATAATTTACGATACCTTTTGTTGCAAGACGTTTGATCATGTCTGTGACAGATGCGGCAGTCGTTTTTAGATGTAGTGCAATGGCATTGGTATGAACGGCTTTGGGATCTCGCTCTGAGATTTTATAAATGGCTTTTATATAATCTTCCTCCGCGGAGGAAAGGGTAAGTTGACTCATAGATATGTCTTGAAGTTGCGAGAATAAAAACGCATTAATGTCACAGAAACGTGTGTAATAGCCTAATTTATTTTATATATTACAAATAGTCTTAATAAAAGAAGCCATATTTGCGCTCTCAAGCATATCAAATAAGGTTGAAAAATACTGAACCATATAATATTTTAGGCGTAGATCCTGGTACTAATTTACTTGGGTATGCGGTCATGCAAGTCGATGGATCAAAGCTAAAAGTACTGAATTTTGGGGTGTTCCATTTGGAAAAATACGAAAGCCATCATGAGAAACTAAAGGAGATTTTTTTGCAACTACAAGAGATCATCGAAACTTATCTGCCTAAGTATCTAGCGATTGAAGCCCCTTTTTTTGGTAAAAACGTACAATCTATGCTCAAGTTGGGTCGTGCACAAGGTGTAGCCATGGCAGCAGCGATGACAATGGGACTTGAAATCACTGAATATGCTCCAAAAAGTATCAAACAATCGGTGACTGGCAATGGTAATGCGTCGAAAGAGCAGGTCGCGGCGATG
>JANMMV010000256.1:0-4501 GCA_031373565.1 Saprospiraceae bacterium | reverse complement strand
AACTGGTGGTAAATGTATGGCTGCAAGCAGTAACCAAATTGGAGTGCTACTACTAAGTGATTATATCCGCTGCATACTAGGTGCTTTGAAATTCAAACCAAGAATATGATTAATATACTTCAAGTTGAACATGAGTAAACTAGTTCGATTGTTAAGATATGATTGGCCTTTACACTTTGTTTTGAGACTTACAAACTGGTTACCGGATAATGTTTTTTTTATCAATTTACGGGGTAAGCTTGCTAGTCCGTTTTTCAAAAGATGTGGTAATAAGCTAGGTATAGGACGTAATGTGACTTTTTACAACCCAAGTGCAATTGAAATTGGGAATTCTGTGTACATCGCATACGGTTGTTGGTTTCTAGGTGCTGGTGAGCTTGTTATAGAGGATGAAGTGATGTTTGGTCCATATGTCGTGGTATCACCTAGCAACCATACCCGTATCGTTCAATCGTATCGGTTTGGGCATCCGGTAATTAAAAATATAAGAATTCAAAGGGGTGCTTGGATTGGAGCACATAGTACTCTTGTGGTAGGTGCTGGTGTTGGGGCAGGTAGCATGATTGCAGCAAATTCAGTTTTGAATGTCATGGTTGATGATAATTTATTGTTTGGCGGTGTACCAGCCGTATTTATTAAACATTTAGAATCTTAGAAGTCATTTTCAATCAAACGATTAATTAGGCGATGTTGTTTATTGGCACATTTTTGTCCAAAAAGAGAGGTACAAAAGGAATTGCTGAGACCTTAGCGGAATCACTTTTGAGATATGACATTAAAATCAAGTTAGTTTCTACTCAAGAAAACAAATTATTGAGAATAATTGACATTGTATTTTCTATTCTCTTCACAACAGAATCCAAAGTTCATATTGATGTTTTTAGTGGACCCGCTTTTAGAATTGCAGAAGTTGCAGCAATGGCTTCGAAGTTTATGTCCAAAAGTATTTATCTTACACTTCACGGTGGAAAGCTGCCTGAATTTTATACATCCAATGAAAAGCGATTTCAAAAGCTATTTGGTCATGCGAATGTTATATTAACTCCTTCGAAATTTCTCCAAAAGTTTTTTAACGATAAGAGTTATGTTGTACAGTACCTTCCTAATTCGATAGATATGAGTGCGTTTCCTTATCAATGGAAACAACCTGATGCTAGAAAAATTCTTTGGGTTAGAGGTTTTACAAATATTTACAATCCTGCATTGGCGGTGCATAGTTTTGCAATGATTAGAAAAGTAATCCCAACTGCTACACTGACGATGGTGGGTCCTGATTTGGGTATGTTAAATGAAATTAAGGATTTGGTTGATCAGAATAAATTAGGTGATGCAGTTCACTTTACGGGGCCTGTACCCAATAGAGAGCTTCATCATTATTATGCAACACATTCCGTGTTTATTAATACAACGAGTTATGAAAGCTTTGGAATGGCCGTCTTAGAAGCTGCTTGTTGCGGCATTCCAATAGTTTCATCTCCTGTTGGAGAGATTCCATTTCTCTGGGAAACTGAAAAAGACATTCTTATTACGAATGACTTATCAGCTCAACAATTTTCGGATTGTATTTTGAGAATATTGGAAAATCAGGTGTACGCCGATCGTTTATCAAAATCTGCGAGACTGAAAGCGGAGAAGTTTTCAATTGAAAATATATTGCCTCAGTGGATTTCTATCATTCAAAAGTGAAATAATTTCTTTGGGTTGAAGTAGCTATACTATTTCAAGAGCTAACAATTAAAATTGAACCTGACACCAACTTATTTGAAACTTATACCTTATATATTAGCCTTATTACCATCATTTCTTCATGTTCCGATACGTAGATTAATGGGTGGTAAGATAGAATCAGGAGCTAGAATTCGTTTTGGCAGCATAATAAAGACTAAAAGTCTAGTGTTGAAAAGCAATGTCAGCATTGGACCTTTTAGTATTTTGCGAGCAGATAGTATTCAAATTGAAATAAATTCACGGATCAGACCCTTTACGTTAGTTTCAGCCAAAAAAATCCAAATAGGAGAATACGTGCAAATTGCTCCTTTGTGTATAATTAATGGAGATTTTACGCCCAAATCTAAGTTGATAGTGGGTAATCATTGTCGAATATTTCCATTTTGCTGGCTCGATACCGGCGAAGGTATCACATTGGGTAATCATGTAGGTGTAGGTGGCCATACGCTCATTTTTACGCATGGAGTATGGTCTAATTATTTGGAAGGTGGTCCTGTCAGTTTTGGTGAAGTGGTGATTGAAGATGAAGTATGGTTACCTTGGAGGGTCTTTGTGATGCCAGGAGTTGTCATCGGAAAAAAATCGGTAGTTGGGGCCAATTCAGTGGTTAACAAATCTGTACCTGAAAATTCATTGATAGCTGGCGCACCTGCGAAGGTGATCAAAGAAAATTTCATTGTAATACCGAGTATTGATAAGCAGCAAGACTTATTGACTACTATTTTTAATGAATATGTGAACTACAAATCATCAGACAGTTTTCAATTTAAAGAGGATAAGGTCTTTCTCCCAAATGGGTTGATATCGAGTAATATCGAAGACTGTAGTTTTAGAAATATAGTGTTCCTTCTTGATTATCATGCTGATTTCGAAGAGGGGAATGTGCAAAAATATAAAGGAATGAATATCATATATCATCCACAAAAAGTAGCTTATATGGGCGTAAACCATCATGACGCCGATGATTTTATTCTATTTTTGAGAAGATATGGAATCCGTTTGTCAATAATCCAGAATAAATAATCGATGCCTTTTATATTGCGAGCTGATATTGATAAACCTTATGGACATCATTCATTACTCACTAAAGCCATGAGTAAGTGTAGAGAAGATTATTATTTTCCTGCATTGGATATGCTACATTATCTAAAACCTACCATAGCTTTTTTGAAGTTTTGTAATGAAAATAATGTTCCTTCGTTTTTATACTTTAGGAATTGTACAGCTCCAAACGATGAAGTTAATGTCTTACTAAAGCAAGGAGGCCACACGCTCGGTTTTCATGCTGAAAATACACGTTCCATCGAGACATTTAAAGACGAGGTAAATATTTTTGAAATAGGAGTAGGAGAGAAAGTGCACTTTTTTACTAAACATGGGAGTGGAAAATTAAAATTGGGAAGGTATCATTATGCACCATATGAACCGGAAACTTATAAAATCTGGGCAAGAGAATTGAACTTTAATTTCTCTTTAGGTAATGGGATTGCTTCTTGTGTGGAAGACCTACGGCCCACCGATCACTTTTATAGTTCTATGTTCTGGCTAGAGCATGATTATAGAAATCCCAATCTTAACAGAATAGAAGACCTTGTTGATTTCGCAAAGAATCATACCGTACCTTTAATTGTTCATCCGGACAATTTTTATACTTATCCTGCGGTCAAGAATGACTTGCAACGTCTGTTTGATTTGAGTAAAAAGCATGATATCTCTTGGCTAGACCATATTACATAGAAGGGTGTTTATTTCAGATGTGATTTATCCAAGACTGCCCTTGTTTTTGCAGAATATAGGTATTACTTTATATGGTTTAAAGTGGCATATAAGAAGGTTTTATGGAATATATCCAGCTGAATATGAGAAGTTTGTACTTCGTGAAAAATGTAGTAAAGAAGCTTGGGAAATTGAAAAAATTACAAGACTTAAAGCAATATTAATCCAAGCTTATGAGCATGTACCTTATTATCATCAACTGTTTACTTCGATTCATTTAAATATTGAAAAATTACACAATTTTACGATCAATGATTTGGCCAAATTGCCTTTTCTTGACAAAAATACTTTGAGAACGCAAGGCGTCAAATCGTTGTTAGCAACCAAAACCGAAAGTGGAGGTGAGTTCTATTCCAGTAGTGGGAGTAGTGGTACTCCTACACAAATTTTATTTAGTAAATCAATGCACCAGCGCTATTCTGCCGCCCATGAAGCGAGATGTAGAAACTGGGCAGGTGTTACTCGATGGGATGCGCGCGGTATGATAGGAGGGAGAAGAGTTGTTCCCACTGGCAATGCGAAAGCGCCATTTTATAGGTATAATTTTATTGAAAAACAGGTGTACTATTCGGCATATCATATATCGGCTGCCAATGCTTCCGATTATGTGGAAGCCATGTGGAAGTACAAAATTGAATATATGACGGGGTATGCTGTGAGTAACTATTTACTTGCATTGCATATAAAGCAGCTCGGATTAAAGGTACCAAAACTCAAGGCTGTCATTACCAGTAGCGAGAAATTGTCACCCGAAATGAGGAGTGTGTTAGAAGGCGTGTATCAGTGCAAAGCCTACGATGGATGGAGTGGCGTAGAGGCCTGTGGTATGGTTACTGAATGCGAGTATGGTACTTTGCATATTAGTGAAGATGTAGGACTGATTGAGATATTAGATGAAGAAGGTAATGAAGTTGGCGATGGTGAAAGTGGTGAAGTGGTCTGCACAGGTTTTTTAAATTTTGACCAGCCCTTGATTAGGTATCGAATTGGTGATCGT
>JANMMV010000255.1:0-2526 GCA_031373565.1 Saprospiraceae bacterium | reverse complement strand
TTTTTTATATTATATATAAATGTAATATGTTATCTTTGTGCGTATAAAAACATAAAAGTATCACAATGGTCTCAGATTTTATCCAAAAGAATGTCATAATCTTACGTATCGTCCTATTGATAACGTTTTTGATTTACTATGTTTCATGCACAGCGAATGCAAACGGTGTTAATGTTTTACTAAACTTTTCGGAGACACCGAAGGAGCAATTGAATGAGGTTGCTAAGCCCAAAAAGAAATTTAAAATTGTTATCGACGCTGGTCACGGTGGTCACGATCCAGGCGCAGTTGGTAAAAACGCAAAAGAAAAAGACCTTACTTTACAGATGTCAAATAAGTTGGCCGCCAAAATCGAGCAACAATATCCCGACGTTGAGGTCTTGACAACACGCAATGAAGATGTATTTATTCCATTATTTCGTCGTATTCAATTCGCAAACGAAGAGCATGCTGACTTGTTCATTTCGATCCACTGCAATTTTATCTCTCATCCCAAGACCAAAGGGACTGAGACTTTTGTGATGGGCTTACATAGGGCTGATGAAAATCTGGCTGTCGCCAAAAGAGAGAATGCGTCTATATTGCTCGAGCAAAACTACAAACAAAACTACGACGGGTATGATCCAAACTCTGCCGAAGGGCATATCATGATGTCGATGTTTCAAAACGCGTACCTTGATAAGTCAATCGCTTTTGCGGCAGATCTTGAAGCACAATTTGCTGATAATAAATCTTCAAAGAGTCGAGGTGTAAAGCAAGCAGGATTTGCAGTATTGCGCAGAGCTGCTATGCCAGCTGTGCTTGTAGAAGCAGGATTTTTATCAAATGACGATGAAGAAGCATACCTCATGTCACCAGATGGGCAAGCGAACATTATAGGATCTTTGCTTAAAGCATTTGAAAAATTTTATACCCAAGCCCAAAACTCCACATCAACTGATCATGAAGTTGTCTCAACAATTGAAACAAATAGTTCAAAAAAAGTCGAGCCGCAAGCTCCAATCATACAAAGCGATCGTTCAACAGCAACTGAAGTGGTAACATCAGGTTCTCCAGTCTTTAGAGTCCAGATTGCGGCGATCAAAGGTGATAAAGTAGATATGGATTCTCCAGCGATCCGTAAAGTTGGTAAACTCGAAATCATTTTGCACAACGATCTCAACAAGTACGTAGTTGGATCTTTCAAAACACGCGAAGAGGCAGTTGCTGCGAAGGAGAAACTCATCGATTTTGGATATCAAGGTGCTTTCATCGTGGCCATTAAGTAAATCGATATTCAATTAAGCGTAGACTTAGTTAACAATAAAATACAGGAAGCGAGAAGCATACATGTGCTATCTCGCTTTTTGTTTTTCAAAAGATTTAGCGCGAAAATTAATAGTATCTTGATTTTTATTGTTAATACATTAGGTAAAATGGTCGATAAGACGTTATTTTGTCGTGAGGCAGTTGCCGCATATTATTTCTTAAAAACTATTAATGATGATTCGGTTACTAAAGTGTTTTCTAGCTATATTGTTACCTTCACTACTCGCTGGTCAAGTAGCGCCTACCGTAACGTTCACATCAGTGATTAGTGCTAATTTGAGTTCACCGATATCTCTAACTCATAGCGGCGATGGAACCAATCGAATATTTGTAGCCGAGAAAGGTGGCCGTATCAAAGTATTTAACAGCAATTATGTGTTAAGTGACACATTGATTTTTATTACAGGAATGGGCACTGCTAATGAACAAGGTCTTCTCTCGGTCGCTTTTCATCCTAATTTTAAAAATAATCGGTACTTTTACGTATACCATACACAAGCTACAACGAATGCGCTCATATTAGACAGGTATACGATCAGTAATTCTGACCCTGATAAAGCAAATGTGGCGTCCAAGCTACCTATTCTTAACATACCGCACTCGGCGACAAATCACAATGGCGGAAAGATGCATTTTGGGAAAGATGGATATTTGTACCTATCTACTGGAGATGGCGGTGGTGGTGATGACCCTGATGATAATGGACAAGATTCGCTCGCATTATTAGGCAAAATATTACGTATTGATGTTGACAACACTTCAGGATCAAATAATTACGCTATTCCTGCCACTAATCCCAATCCAACATCGCCAGTTTTTTGTTACGGTCTTCGGAATCCCTTTAGATGGAATTTCGATAGGTTTACTGGAGACATGTACATTGGAGACGTAGGTCAATCTGCAAGAGAAGAAGTTAGTTTTAGAGCTGCTGGACTGATCGGCGGCAGCAATTTTGGATGGGATTGTCTTGAAGGCAATGTCGCACATACGACATCCGCTCCTTGTCTTCCGCCTTCAAATTATATTGCCCCTGTCTATGAATACCCTACAGCAACGAGCAACAATTCTGTGGTAGGTGGTAACGTTTATAGAGGATATGCCTATCCTGATCTCAAAGGTTGGTACTTTGCTACCGATTATTTTTCATTGTCACTTCGCAAAATCATATTTAATGGTACCGCATGGGTGACAACACTTCAAACAATGGCTTCGGGATAT
>JANMMV010000231.1:0-1909 GCA_031373565.1 Saprospiraceae bacterium | reverse complement strand
CAAGCCACACCTCAAGACTTGAGATATACAATGTACTTGGTAGCCTAATAGCAACTCAAAACATCAGCGATACCAAAGGCACAATCCAATTCTCTACCCAAGATTACGCCGAAGGGATGTATATTTTCAGAATCATTGCCAGCGACAAAACCTATAGCAATCACAAAATAATTATAAAAAGATAGTTACTAATTTGCCCCCACCCAACCCTAATGCTGTCAACCTAACAGTGCGACTAATAATTCATATAGTCGTACTGTTGTTTATTAGTGAATAACTTTATATTTTTGCACCATGTCAAATAGTTCTCAACGTTTATTACAACGTTTTAAAAAAAATTTACGACGGAAAATTTAAGAAAGATTTTACTCGTTTTGCCTCAGCATTTACGAGAAAAAGTGTGCTTAATTTCGACCGTGTGTTTATGATGATTTTCTACGCGATGAACAAATCTCTACAAGTCTCAATTTATGAGTTTTTCGATGTGATTATGCAATCAGATGATTATGTTTCCAAACAAGCATTTTCACAGGCTCGCATGAAAATAAATCCCGCTGGTTTTATCGAACTCCAAGATGATATGGTACAGGAATTCTATCGATTAGAACATGAAGCGAAGCAATTAAATACCCACTTTGGTAGGCTCATTATTGCCGTGGATGGCTCTTATGTACAGCTTCCACCGGTCTCAGAATTAAGAGAAACGTTCGGAGCAAGTCGTTGTAACAATGGAAACGATATTGTAAACGGTTTGATGATGGTTGCGTATGACGTTTCTAATGGGACGATTGTGGGGGCTGATTTGTGTTCGAGTAAAGTAGGAGAACGTGAATTGTTTCAACAATTATACCCCAGATATAAAACAAGATTATCGGTAAGTCCGCCAATTTGTTGGGTATTTGATAGAGGTTATCCGAGTTTTGAGTATTTTCACTTCTTAATCAGCGAGAAACAAGAATTTTTGATGCGTTGCGCAAAAGATAATTTCAGTGAGTTAAAGACCTTTAGGGAGTCTGCGCAGGTAGATGAAGAATGTGTAATTGATCTGAATCGTCCATCTCGCAAATCAAGTCAAAAGGCACTTCGTGAAAAATTAGGTGAAACCGAGTTAAAAATACGATTAATCAAAGTAATCGAAAAAGATAAAACGATTCAATATTTGATAACGAATTCAAATTTAAGTTTAGAAGAATTGGCAGAAATCTATCGTATGAGATGGTGCGTTGAGGAAGCTAATGACTACCTCAAAAACACGGTTCAAATCGAAAGAATTAGTTCCAAGAAAGTGATTGGTGTCTATCAAGACTTTAATTCGCAGATTCTGGGCGCCATGTTTCACAAGGTTTTGGTCTATGAAGCGAATCAGAAATTGGTTGCAGAAGGCTATAAGAACTATAAAGTCAATCTATCTACCAGCAAAGAAATAACCAATCGGCGGGTAGCGAGAATGTTAATGAGTGATGATGATATCACTGATGAATTAAAAAAATTAACAGATGAAATTTCAAGGAATAAAATTAAAATAGTGCTAAAACCTCCCCAACCCAGAATGATCAAACGAAAGGCACAAAAATATCATCTGAATAATAGACCATGTATTTAGGCATATTAGCAAGATAATCCTTAAGTTGACAGCATTACCATCACACACTAATGCTGTCAACTTAGGAGTATTGCTTATAAACATAGACAATTACTAATAATTATTTTTTTGCAATACTTCACGAAACTTAGCATAACTTAACCCACCCCTGCCGACTTTGTCGGCTTTCCCCTCCCAAGAGGGGAGTTTTGAGCGTTTCTCCCCTCCTTGGAGGGGCAGTTTGCGTAGCAAACAGGGGTGGGCTGTGCGCTCTGCTTTGCTCCCTTTCCCCTGATGGCTAGTCTTACCCCTTAAAATTTTTGTGGG
>JANMMV010000173.1:0-7720 GCA_031373565.1 Saprospiraceae bacterium | reverse complement strand
ATACCAGTCATCAACCATTTTCAAACCCAAGGTAGTTCTGGCGGTCCGCAAGGGATGCTGAACGTATCATTTATCGAAGAAGTAAAACTAAGTTCATCAGCTTTTGATGCTAGATATGACAATGCACTAAGTTCGGTATTTCAGTTCAAGCAAAAAAATGGTAATCCCAATAGAATTCAAGGTAACGTCAGGTTGAGTGCATCTGAATTAGCGGCGACGCTAGAAGGCCCATTAACTAAAGCTGGAAAAACCACATTTCTAGCATCGGCAAGACGCTCTTACTTGCAATTGTTATTCACTTTGATAGACCTTCCGATCAGACCTAATTATTGGGATTTTCAAACAAAAATTACCCATAAGATTGATGACAAAACTACCCTATCGTTCATAGGCTTGGGAGCCATAGACGAATTTTCATTTGCATCAGTCAAAGAAGCAACGCCAGAAAAGCAGTACATCTTCAACTCTAATCCCTTGGTAAATCAATGGAATTATACAGCAGGGCTAAGTCTCAAGAGATTGCTTGATAACGGTTACTACAATATAGCCTTAAGTAGAAATGTTTTTGCCAATGACCTGAAAAGATACGAAGATAATCAAACCAAAATAGCTGAAGAGATAGCACTTGATTTTAACTCAACTGAAATAGAAAACAAGTTGAGAATAGATGTAACTAAAAATCTCTCTCTATGGAAATTGTCTTACGGCGCAAGTGCTCAGTTTGTCGAATACGACACGAGAACGTTTAACGTGATAAGAAAGGAAATTAGGAACGCACAAGGAGAAATAGTACAGGCAGGAATTGTTGTAAATGCAACATCTCCCCTCGATAACCTAATGAGATACGGTGCCTTTGGTCAATTAAGCAGAAGATTTTTGAATGAAAAACTAGGCGTCAGCGCAGGTATTAGGACTGATATGAACTCATTTACAACCACTGGTCTAAATCCACTGAGAACCTTATCTCCACGGGTATCTTTGAGTTATGCCATCGTTGAAAAATGGACTGCAAATGTATCTATCGGCAGATATTTCAAAATAGCACCTTACACAATTCTGGGATTTAGCGACGCTGCTGGCAACCTAGTCAACAAGGATGCCGATTACCTTAGATCAGACCATTACACGGGTGGATTTGAGTATTTACCTAGCGACAACCTAAGATTTACAGCAGAAGGTTTTTATAAGGATTATGCGAATGTGCCAATTTCTAATCTAAATGGAATTTCGCTTTCCAATCTCGGAAGCGATTTCAATGTGCTCGGAAATGAAGCAGTGACAACTAATGGAACTGGCCGAGCTTATGGATTTGAATTTTTTGCTCAAAAGAAATTAACAAACAAATTTTTCGGCATATTATCTTACACCTTCTATCGCAGCGAGTATAGTGGCAAAGATGGAAAACTGGTCGCCAGTAGTTGGGATAATCGGCACTTAGTAAGCCTTGCTTGGGGTTATAAATTTCCAAGAAACTGGGAACTTGGTCTAAAATTCAGGTTCCAAGGTGGCGCGCCATTTACACCACTTGACGAAGCAGCTTCAAGACTAAACTATTTGACTGTGGGTCAAGGGATAAGAGATTTTAGTCAACTAAATTCACAGCGTCTAGGTAGTTTTAATAGTGGAGATGTGAGAATTGACAAAAAATGGAATCTTAAGAACACAACCATTGACTTCTTCATTGATGTTACAAACTGGTACGGAGCTGTTAGTATTCAACCAGATGATTATACGTTTGCTAGAACCGAAGATAATAGTGCATTCAAAACCACGGATGGCGCTCCGATCAGGCCAGATGGATCTAATGCGATACCATTATTATTGAATAATGCTGAAGCGCAAGTGACGCCCACTATCGGGTTGATCGTTGAGTTTTAAGAAATATAGCAAACAAATTTTATCGAAGTAGAAGGTTAATCATTCTAATCTAAAACTCATTTCATATTAGATTGTTAACCTCATGCAATTAGAACATGAATCAATTCTACCTATGACCATTAAGACTAAAGTATCTGTGCTGATGTCCGTGTACAGTACTGAATTTTCGTTGGCAAAAAAAGCGATTGACTCTGTTTTAAATCAAGATATGCAGAATTTTGAGCTCATCATCATTGACGACGGCACTATTCATATCGGTGCAAACCAATTAGCCAACTATGCGCAGAAGCATGAGCATAAAATTACGTATATAAGACACAGCAACAGAGGACAAGTAGCTTCGATCAACGTAGGTGTCCTTAATAGCATTGGCGAATTTATAGCGATCATTGATGCAGATGATGAATACAAGCCTAATCATCTGAGATCTTGTCTAAATGAGATGTACACCGCTGACTTGATCGCTTCAACCACTGAAACCATCGTAGACAAAGAAGATGACTACTATGTACCAGATTTGTATAACAACAAGAAACTCATTCATGTAGACGATTGCATTCTTTTTGCTACGCTGTTCGGTAGAAAAGAAGTTTTTACAAAAATTAAATTCCAAGGAAACTACGCTGCGGACGCAGATTTTTATTATCGTGCTTCTCAACAGTTTAGAGTCAAAAAGACGGATTTGCGGACCTACATCTATTACAGAAATAATCCCAATAGTACTTGCGAAATCATTAAACAACAAAATCTAGCTCTTTCGTCAAATGTCTTTCCTAACTGATCGCAAAGTCAATGCTGACGGACTCATCATGTCATGCCACATCACGGGTATCTATGACGTAAACCGAAGTGGGACATTAGTAGACAATGATTACGGATTGGTAAAAGATTGGGCAGAATCTGTATCTGCGTTAAAGCTAAAAGGTATTATTTTTCACAACAACTTCAGCCAACTGACTTGCGACAAGTATAAAAACGCATATATTTCATTCGTAAAGATTAAATACAACCCGATATTTAACCCCAATGTCTACCGCTACCAAGTATATCATGATTTTTTGACAAAATATGCCGCACAGATCGAAAATGTATTTGTCACTGATGTTTCGGATGTTGTCCTTGTCAATAATCCCTTAACAGATCCACTTTTCTTAGCCCATCCTGATGCCCTATTCTGCGGGGACGAACCCAAAATGCTAGATAATGAATGGATGAAAGACCACTCGTCACATTTGCGAAGCAAAATTGAAGACTATGCTGAATATGAAGCCACTTTTGAAAAGGAAACTTTACTCAACTGCGGTATCATTGGAGGTAACATAGCAGTTATGCAGGACTTCATCAAAAAACTTACTTTCATCCATCAGCAGTACAATTATGACAACGAGACTGCTTATACTGGAGATATGGGTGCTTTCAATTATCTCGCCCGAACTCAATTCAACGATCAACTCATACATGGTAGCCCTGTGAATACGGTATTTAAAATGTATGAAAATGAGCGAACAGATTGTTGGTTTAGGCATAAGTAGCATGTTGGCCCACCTAGCTTCAAATTCTTCGATTTACTCACTGGAAAAAACCTACTATCTATAAGACGAAGCATTGACGGGCAGCTATTAACAAATATTTTTCGTTTAAAGATATGGATGCGTCTCTAAAAATGCCTACTTTTATTATCAGAATGGTGATTTATGAATTATTATGTTCTGATGTAATAATTTGAAAAGAACTATAATCATAACTTAATCGATTACTTTATGCGATATCTACTATTTCTTACTTTCAGTATACACATATCTATGAGCTTCTCTCAAGCAGGCGGAGACAAACCACCGACGCCACCACCTGTAATCGGTGAACCTGGAGTAGAATCTCGAACAGTTTCAGTCAAAAATGAAAACCTGAAGACAAAAGATGTAGAGCAAATGCCAATGTTTCCAGGTGGCGATAGTGCCGTCGCCAAATATATCGAAAGCACCATAAAATATCCCGAAAGCGCCAAACAAAATAAAATTAATGGAAGAGTACTTGTTTCTTTTAATGTATCTAAAACTGGTCAAGTAGAAAATGTTAAGTTAGTTAAGGGAATCGGTGGTGGATGCGATGAAGAAGCCATCAGGGCAGTTAGCAAAATGCCTGATTGGCTTCCAGGTTTGCTCAATGGTAATCCTGTCAAGGTACGATATGTCATGCCAGTCATTTTTAGACCATAAAAATAATAAATTTCAACTTCAAAAATAATTAAAATGCGACATTTAATCATCCTCGTTTTCAGTCTTTTATCTCTATCAGGATTCTCTCAAACAGGAGGTGTTAAACCTCCACCACCACCGCGTCAGGACATGAAGGTCGAAGTAGAACCACCACCACCGATGGCTGTGAAAGAAGAAGAAGCACAAGATGAGGCACTCAACGTGGCATCAGTCCAACAGTTACCTGTTTTTCCTGGTGGTGATGCAGCACTATTCAAATATATTGCAGAAAACATAAAATATCCTGCCATTGCCAAAGAAAATGGTACTCAAGGTAAAGTAGTTTTATCTTTTTTGATTTCAAAAACAGGGCAAATAAGTAACGTGCAAGTATTAAGGGGCGTCGGTGGCGGATGTGACCAAGAAGCTATTAGAGTCGTCAACAATATGCCTGACTGGAGTCCTGGCAAGCATAATGGCGTACCTGTAAACGTTAGATATACCTTGCCTGTTAGCTTTAAATTGTAGCATGATGCTATAACTTATGTGTATGATGAAGTTGACAAAAAAGCGAGCTTTAAGGAAGGCGACGATGCCATGAATACCCATATGGCAAGAAATGTTAGCTATCACACAACTGCAAAGAAAAAGGTATTCAAGGTAAAGTGATCGTAAGATTTGAAGTAGATGCGAGTGGCAAGGCTTCCAATTTTACGGTCATACAAAGCTTGAGTGTAGCACGTGATGCAAATGCCTTGACGAGCGTCAAATCATTGCCAAACACCTGGATTCCAGCCGAACTGGGCGGTAAACCAGTTAGCTCCTACGTTTTTATTCCTTGCACTTTTAAGATAGGTGGCAAATAATAACTTTGCGAACCTTAGAACAAACAAAATATATTTCAACTATTATTGTATATTTGACCTGACTGTTAATTGTATCATTACTCAGCTACAAAAATCTTCATTATGATAAACAATAAAGGCCTAATTTATTTGATATCATTTTTAGCAATGGGTTTAAGTTTTGCAACTTGCAAGGCCCATTATTTTCGCTCGAATTACAAGGATGTAAATACACTCATGCATTCGACAGATTCAATGAAAATAAAGCCCTTTCTGAAAGCGCACATGAAAAATGGAGATATCTGCATACTCAACGGTGCATGGCTTATTGATACCGTCACCAATATGGTATCAGGGAAAGGTACTCGTTATGACTTTAATCGGGAAGAAAAATACCAAGGTAAAATGTCAGTTCCCATAGATAGTGTTTCCATTTTTGAAACCAACAAGAAATTGATCAATCCTGAATCCGGTCGCATTCGTGCGCTAAGCATTTTGGCTGGTGTAGATGTAGCTATTGGTATATTATGCATCACTAATCCTAAGGCCTGTTTCGGATCTTGCCCTACTTTTTATCAAAACGAAATGGATGACTTCCATTTTGCAGATGCCGAGGGATTCTCAAACGCTATCCTGCCGTCGATGGAATATTTTGATGTCGATGCACTCAACAATACACCGCTCAAGGATCACCATTTCTCTATTGCGATGAAAAACGAAGCGCTTGAGACCCATTGTGTCAATGATGTCAAACTATTAGCCGTGCCAAGACAAAATGGGGAAAGGGTTTACCAATCATCAACCAACCAGTTCTACGTTTGCAAAAATAATTATGCGATTTCAAAAGCGAAGGCAGAAGAAGGTGATATCACGCACCTACTAGATAAGCAAGATAGAACAGAGCGCTTTAGTTTATCAGATCATCATGATCTAAGCTCCAAGGAAGAGATCATCCTTGATTTTGATAATATTAATGATAGTAAAGATGTAGGCTTGGTCGTCAACTTTAGACAAACGATGATGACAACCTATCTATTCTACTCGGCTATGGGATTCATGGGTGACAACGTAGGGGACCTATTTGCAAAGCTCGAACAAGACAAAGATCTCCAAGGCAAATTTGATGGAACAACCAAAGAGTTAGGTGGCATCCAAGTACACGCTTGGAATCAACAAAAGGGAAAATGGGTATTCCAAAACGAATTCTCAGAAACAGGCCCTATAGCGATCAATCGGCAGATATTACCGTTAAGTACCCAGTCAAGCGGCACTAAAGTAAAGCTGAAAATTACGCTAAACAAAGGATTGTGGCGTATTGACAATGTATTTTTAACAAACATACTGCAAAAAGTGACGCCTTTAGAGATCACTGCTACCAGTATTTTGAACAAAGGAAAACTAGACAACCAAGCATTACAAGCTATCAATAATACGGATAAACATCTGATATCTATGCCAGGAGACGAATTCAAATTCAACTTTGAGTTACCAACCACAAGCAATGATTACGAACTTTTCCTCTATTCTAAAGGATACTATCTTGAATGGATGCGATCTCATTGGATAAAGGATAAAAATTTATTGAAATTAAAAGAGATGGTAATAAGTCCCAAAACTTTCCTAAAATCCGAAGCTGCCGAATACAAAAAATATGAGTCAACAATGGAAGAAACATTCTGGGGTTCAAAAATTGATACTAAAACATTCTCGTACTATGAAAAATAAGTGGCTATTTATTGCACTTTGTGCTTTCATTGTTAGTTGTGCATCTCCCCGGTACTTGCCGTCATCTGAGCATATTGATATCAACCAATATGGCTCTAATATAAAGATCAGGATGATAAAAGGTAGCCCGATAACTGGAGAATTAATCGCCATCGACAGTAATAAGATCACGGTATTAGTTGAAAAAATCAATCAATGCAAAGTAGTTTCCACCAAAGAAATGAGAAACTATAATCTCCGTTTCGCCTCGCCAAAAAATTATTTCTGGTCAATACCTGCTTCTGCTGCCATAACTATTTCTCATGGTTTTTGGCTATTATTAACGATGCCGGCTAATTTGATTGCCACAACTATCATCTCTGTAAGTAGCGAAGACGCATTTGAATATAGTAGCAAAGAAATTAAATTAGAAGATCTTAGTATGTTTGCTAGATTTCCGCAGGGCGTTCCCGCCAATCTATCACTCGATGATTTAACAAATGAAAATAATGTCTCTTCGGGCAAGCAATTAAAGACAAAGAAGAAATTAAAGAAATAAGATCTAAGCAGGACACCAACACAATCTACGATCATGCAGTGAAGAACTACTAATTATCGTGAGTTCTCGTCTTGATATTGGGATCTGGCGTATAGTCTTCTTCCGTTTTGAAGACAACTTTTGGCACGTTTTTCATAGATGGCTGCCCTGCATTAGCCCAGCAAGTGTAGATGCAAGATCCGATCGCCAAGATAGCAGATCTCGTTTGCTCTTCAACCATGGATCCCATCGCTCTGGTATAAGCTTCAGTATATTCGGGACATTGGATTCTGATTGTGGTACCTAGACGCTCATCAAAGCAAAATTGCTGGTCTTGTGCATAAGTCCTGCTAAGTCTTTTTTCAACCAATAGGACACTATCCAAATGACTGTGCGCTTTGGTAATAATATTCCAAAAGAATGACTTTTGATCCTCAATGTACACTGCTTTCCCAACAAAAAAGTCATAGTCTCTCTCAGCAAATAACTCCGGAATTCGTGACTCCCAAAAAGCATGAATACCTACCTGATCGGTTAATTGGCCATTATAGTTTACAGTC
>JANMMV010000113.1:0-2838 GCA_031373565.1 Saprospiraceae bacterium | reverse complement strand
GCATAAACTCCTGACCATCAGCACTTACATTTAGTTTGCCATTAGGTACTCGATGTCCACTACCCCATGAGCTACTTGCTGCAGCACTATCTGTGATCATAGAACTGGCAGATGCCATGTCCATGAGACCACGATTGATTCGTTGATTTCGATACAAATCTAACCAGTAACTTCCTCTGCCTAACTTGCGCTGACATAATAAATCGGCCATATTGAGCGTGCCAGTACTCATACCATCACTTACCATAAATATGATATTTTTAGGTTGTTTACCTTTGCCCTTACCATTAATGGCAAAATCAGTGGCAAAAGAATCATAAGGACTTAAAAAAGTACTTCCTGCCGCTACTAGGGCCGATGATTGAAAAAACTGGCGACGTTTCATAAATATTTCTTATTTAGATCATAGAGATTCTGTAGCAATTTAAGCTGACTACCATTATACAATTCTTGTGTAAAGGTAGCTAAAATTATATGTGGACAAACCCACTAGAGCATAATATTGATGTGAAGAAATTATTAAGTTATTCAGTTTCAACTCCTGTGGACGTTCGTACTCTTAACAAATCTATCTTGGTATCTGATTTTGATATTATCTCAAAGTAGTAATCACCCAAATGTAGCGTCTCCCCTATCTCAGGAATACTGCCATGTGTCATAACGATATATCCCGAAAGGGTCACATAATCTTCATCAGGCAGATTGATATCATATTTATCATTGAGTTGGCTGATTTCTAACCGGCCAGAGAAAAGAAATTCTCCAGGACCAACCTGTGTCTCCACAAACTCTTCATCATCGTGCTCATCGGATATCTCACCAAATATCTCTTCTAGTATATCTTCAAGCGTGATAATTCCTGCTGTTCCACCAAATTCGTCAACAATGCAAGCGATATTGGTACCACCTTTCATAAACTTATACATCAAATCTTGCACATTCATCACATCTGGCACAAAGTCGATGTCCATGATATGGCGTTTGATATTCGTTATGTTTTTAAAAAGTTGCTGGTGGTGAAGATAGCCTATGATGTTCTCAATATCTCCATCTACGACGATGACTCGCGAGAGTTTTGAAGTGATAAAAGTATCCCTAATCGTCTTAATATCGTCATTTTTATCTACAAAAACAATTTCGTTTCGTGGTACCATTGACTCTTTGACCTTCAGTTGATGTAGATGCAAAGCGTTATTGAGAATTTCTTTATCGATGTCTTTTTCTTCAGTAACTGTGTTAGTAATAAAATGCTCCAGATCGTACTTGCTCATTTGTCCTTCATTCAATTGTGTCGTATTAGAACCAAAAATGGTGAGAACGCCACCTGATACTTTTGATACGACATAACTCGGTATAGTCAACATCCAGGTCAATGCTTTAAGCGGGTAAGCTAAGCGATATATCCATTCATTAGCAAAAATCCGAAAAAGAATCTTAGGTAAAAACTCACAAAACACAACCAAAAACCCCGATATTATTATCAGTACGATCAAGGTGATAAAAATACTCGACAAGATTACTTTCTCAGAGAAGTATTGAAATAAGATAGGTGCTAATATCAAAGTAAATAAGACATTGGCTAGAATATTACCCACGAGCATCGTACTGAGAAATGAACGCGTATCATCATAAATCTCAGTCAAAATACTACCTCGAACGGATCCCTTGTTTTTCAATACTTCCAGGCTCAATCTATTCGTGCTGAGATAGGCAGATTCTACTCCTGAGAAAAATGCAGACAGCAAAGCCAAAATTGCTAATATAATAATCGTTAAAATCATACGGCAAATATAACAGTTTTCAGTTCATCGATAGCTAAAAACATAGATTCGTGCGCGTGGGAATACCAGAAGAGAGTATTAATACACAGGTCAATCGCAAATGGGATTGTAAATTGAACCAAATCACTCAAATCATCCTAACAAGCAAAGTATTACTACTTAATAAAGGTCAAGTCGGCGACATTCACTTTACCTTGCACCTTCCGCTTAATTTCAAATTTCGTAAAATCTTGGTTCGCTTTAAAACCAAATCCAACCGTAGTATCACCTTTTTCGGCTTGGATAATGCGGACTATCTTCTCTGTATTAACTGTTTGATCCCTAGAATCCCAAACGAGTTCTGGAGATTCTAATTTTTCTCCCTTTTCATTATAGAAAATAACATTGCCGCGAGCAAAAACTTTTCCTGAGTTTTCATTTCTTATGGCTTCATCTGCTTTGAGATGGCTGTAGGCCTTCCCCGTTTCATCAATAAAATCTAGTTGAATACCTTTTGGGAAAACATCTTTAGCGTCATTATAAGCTAAGTGTCGCTCCATGACGGGAGCATAGATGACCACTTTAACTTGAGCAGAATCACTGTATATAATTTTTATGTTTCGACCACGTTCTATTTGGGGTGTAGATGTGTCTAATAAAGCAGCATCGATGTCTTCGATTTTGTTGCCGCAAGCACTGATTATAAATAAAAGGAAAACTCCGATTAGATTCTTAAGCATATTAATTACCTCACTAAGGTGATATCACCGCTAAATTCTTTGATCACATCATCAATAAATCTTACTCGGGCTCTCCAAGCATAAACACCAGGATTGACGGGTTGCCCTACGTTTTTTACACCATCCACAGTTTTACCTGTTTTGAAATTTCCATCCCAACCATGTGTTTGAGACGAAGTGACAAGCTCACCTGGATTTGGTTCTAGTTTCACATCTCTATCTTGATACACAAGATTGCCCCAACGATCATAAACTTCTAAGAACTCAACAAATTTAATACCTTTATTGACAAATACGTTAAAAAAATCATTACTAGGGCTGTTCGCTTTACCTTTTGG
>JANMMV010000110.1:0-1824 GCA_031373565.1 Saprospiraceae bacterium | reverse complement strand
TACCAGCCTGGATGTTTTTTATCTTGTACATGCCGAAACTATCAGTCTCCGCCCCTTTCTGTGCTTCGGTTAAGTAAACTGTTGCAAATTCTACTGGACGACCCTCCGAGATGACGCTACCAGAAACACTACTTGTCTGGGCGGCACACACTTGGGTAAGTAGGGCTAGTATTGCAACTAATATTACTTTATGTAAGAACATTTATCTAAAATTTAATGAATCCAGCAGCAAAAATACAAAAGTTAGACCAACCTAACAATAAAAGTTTGATTTAATAATGTACTTTTGCAAAGATATATAAAACATATTAGAAAATGTTATCATACACAGAAGAGAATTATTTAAAAGCATTACTGAAAATCACGCTAGAAAGTGGGACAAGTGATGCTGGGACCAATGAACTAGCTACCCTTTTGATAGTAAAACCGGCGACGGCAAATGATATGCTAAAGAAGCTGAAAGAAAAAAAATTAGTTGATTACGAAAAGTATGGAAAAATAAGATTGAGTGACGAAGGTCAAAAAATTGCTGTTGATATCGTCAGGAAACACCGGCTATGGGAAACCTTTTTATACCAAAATCTTGAGTTTAGTTGGGACGAAGTGCATGATGTAGCGGAGCAACTTGAACACATACAATCTGCAAAACTGGTCGACAAATTAGATAAATTTCTGGGCTATCCCGAGTTTGACCCTCACGGTGATCCTATACCAAATAGCAACGGTGAGATAAAAGTACACTTTAAAAAAACCTTGTTTGATGTAGAAGTGGGTAATCGTTGCATGATGGTGGCCGTTAAAGACAATTCAACTTCATTTCTTCAATACGTGGTCAAGGTTGGCTTGGGAATCAACAACGAAATTTTAGTAGTTTCAAAACAAGACTACGATGCTATGCTAGTAATCGAAGTGAATGGCGTCCAGTCTTCTGTCAGTCAAAAATTTGCTGAAAATGTTTTTGTTATCTGTCCAAACTGCGAGATCGGCAAGGCTTGTCCGAACCTACAGTGTGAAATACACTAATAAAAACTTGTTTGTTAGCGGATTAGGAATTCTCCTTATGTAAGAAATCATTTTACAACATTTTACAACTAATTTTACACCTTTTTACAATTGAAAAGAAGCTGCAACATCGATCACCTATATCTTTGTATCATTGTATCACCAAACTATAAATACCATGAGTATCCTTAATTATTCTTTAGTTGCTAGTTTTTATTTTTTATTTAGTTGTAATCCAATAATAGAAACTTATCCATCTGGGCTGGTCCAAAATCAGCAAAATGCGAAGAGTTCTATGACTGAGATTGCAAATCCAATACTTCAATCCACTGATGGCGGAAATACATGGACAGACATAAGCGAAGGCCTACCTGAAAAAATACAAGGAAAGGAATTCTTTATAGATGAACAAGATCTCTATCTCTTTACTGATAAAGGAATGTACCATAGCAAATCAAATTTGCCAACTCCTAAATGGAAGAAAGAGCAATTCCTTCTTGAAAATGGTTCAATAGCCAAAGGTCAAGGTAGATTATTCGCTTTTAATTATGGAGGTCAACTTCTACAAAAAATAAACGCAACCGGCCCGTGGTTCCCAGTATACCCAAATTTTAAATATAGTAATGTTCGCAATATTTTCGAAACCACCAAGGGTACTGTGTTTATTGGTTGTGACGACGGTCTTTTCAAATCTAGTGATAACGGTAAAACTTGGAAACACGTTCAAAATGGTTGGGTGATAAAAATGATCGAGACAAAAGATGTATTGATCGCAACAAGTCAGCGAGGTATAATACGCTCCACCGATGAAGGCGAAAACTG
>JANMMV010000092.1:0-1982 GCA_031373565.1 Saprospiraceae bacterium | reverse complement strand
GTCAATTCACCACCCGATCCCGCACTTACGCCTAGTGCTATGTGGGGTAAGATACTTTCAAAATTGCCAGATGCGCTAGGCAGAATCTTTAGTTCCGTTACTTCTTCACGAACCATGCCGATATCATCTACCCTACCACTTCTTATCGTCACACCGAGATCTAGTGAGATTGATACCATTTTTAAATTGATATTACGTTTCTGGCCAGAAGGCACATTGTCCACAGTTACATCGATTTCTTTATATCCAACACGAGAAAAACGAAGCACAAGACGCTGATTGGAAGGTATTTCAATCCGATACTGTCCATTCACATCAGATTCAACGCCGTTGTTTGTACCTACCTGCTGGACCGACACTAGCTCTATTCCCTCGCTATTATCTATATCTTTAACAATGCCGAAAACAACACTTTTCTGTGCTATAGCCGTTAGAGATACCAATAGAAAACAAAGGCTAGGAAGTATTTTTTGTCGCATAGGAGAATTCAATAAGTTAACATAACGTTGATATAAGTCGTTCTAGTACGAGCCTTACACGTAAAGTCCCTTGATACCTATGTTTTTGAGTGCAGATATGGCCAAATGCGGATTTTCTGCATGAAAAACGCTGCTGCCCGCGACCAAGACATCAGCACCGGCTTGAAGCAAAACTTCTGCATTTTGTAATCCAACACCACCGTCCACTTCGATAAGCGTTTTGGTATGTCGGGTGATGATCATCTCTTTGAGTTCACGGACTTTTTCCAATGCATGATAGATAAATTTCTGACCACCAAATCCTGGATTTACGCTCATAATCACCACTAGATCAAGATCTTCGATGATATCTTTAAGAACAGAAACAGGGGTATGCGGGTTGAGTGCCACGCCAGCTTTAATACCAAGTGATTTGATCTGTTGCACTATACTATGAACGTGGTTTGTCGCTTCAACGTGAAAAGAAATCAAATCAGCACCAGCATTTTTGAATGTCTCGATATATCTTTCCGGTTTTTCGATCATAAGATGCACATCGAGTGGTTTTGTGCAATGTTTTTTCATTACTTTGATGATGTCTGGACCGAAGGAAATATTTGGGACAAACAACCCATCCATCACGTCCACATGTAACCAATCAGCTTCCGTATGATTGATCATGTCGATATCTCTTGCTAAGTTACCAAAATCAGCTGCAAGAATGGATGGTGCTATTAAGTGTTTCATTTCTCTTGATTATTAAAGTTAAGGCCACAAAAGTACCAAAAATATAGCTTATAAATACGGAATGGTCGACGTAGATATTAAAATTTTCTCTAATACTTCATAATCAAATCGTTATCTTTGCTTGTAATACATTAATATGCTTATGATTCCTGCATCTGAACTCATTCTAAATCCTGATGGAACAATTTATCATCTCAACCTCCTACCCGATCAAGTTGCCAAAACGATAATCACCGTTGGAGATCCTGATCGCGTGGATGAAGTAGCAAAAAGACTTGATTCGATTGAGTTTGAGATGCAAAAACGCGAATTCAAAACGGTAACAGGGCGACTTGGCGACAAACGAATTACGATCATTTCGACAGGTATTGGTACTGATAATGTTGATATCGTTTTCAATGAATTAGATGCTTTGGTCAATATTGATTTCGGAACGAGGAGTATCAAGTCAGATTTGACACAGTTAGATTTTATTCGTGTCGGGACTTCGGGTTCGCTAAGAGAAGACATTGCCATTGATAGCTTTGTAGTGAGCTCCTATGCCATCGGACTTGAAGGTTTGATGCATTTTTATAAATATCAAAAGCTTATGGCAGAAGACGTCATATGTGAATCGGCTGCGCATCATCTTCAAGACTTGGCTGGGGTGACTCCTTATGCTGTCAGCGGTGACCCTACATTGGTTGAAGCTGCAAGTGCGTTTTGTTTGCCCGGCATTACAGTCACTGCTACAGGTTTTTATGGCCCTCAGGGAAGGGTGCTAAGATATAAGCTGCA
>JANMMV010000286.1:0-5371 GCA_031373565.1 Saprospiraceae bacterium | reverse complement strand
ATTTGAACTTTTTGTTAAATTCAGTACTATGACCGATGTAATATAAAGTGTCTCCCGGACAAAACTTCATTGGCCCTGTAATACTATCTGGTGGTGGGATCGTCATGACATTGAAACTTCTACAGACCTTCGTATTGCAAAATGGATTTGGTGCATTGGGAGTCGCACATATGGTGTAAAACCCCGTATTTGCCCAAGTAACTGAAATAGATGAAGGCCCTACGATAGGAAATCCTAATGAAGGTGGTCCGGTCCAGGTGAAACCATTTGGTGCTGCTGGGCTGGCGGTCAGACTTGTCACATCACCCACGCAAACAAGAGTTGGTGGGTTATTTAAACCAAATTTCGGTAAAATATTTACCTTTAAGGTTGCCATTCCACTGCATTCATTTCCCTCTTCATGATTGGGCAAATCATTCAAAAACTTACTTTCATAAGTCGCAGTAATCATTCCCATAGATGGCGCAGTATTGCCCCACATAATGGTGATGGTATGCGCATTTGTATCAGCAGATACCAGCATGCCTCCCATTACATTCCAATGATAAAGTACGCTCATCCATTTTGGTAATTCATAAATAGCCTTTTCTCCAGGGCACACCGTTTTAGGCCCAGAAATTATGCTGACACTTTGAATAATCGGCACATTGACAGAAACTGGGAGTGTGCAATAAATATTAGGAATGCAACCCGATAGTTGCAATGTCACAACGCCGTAGGGTCCAGAACCCCAAACGACACAAATCGTATCATTGCCTTGGCCGCTGAAGGTTACCGGATTACCATTCGCATCTTCTACAGTCCAGGTGAAGTTGCACCCTGTAGCAGTTGTCCAATATTTTGAACTATCTCCTTCGCATAAGGTCGATACCCATAATATATCAGGTCCGGGCTTATCATCGATGGTTATTTTCATAGTCATGGTGTCGCTGCAACAGCATAAAGCTTCTCCATTGGGGCCATAGTTATCTTTTGTAGCGATAAGTGTCACCCAATACATACCAGGCGTCGTATATATATGGGAAGGATTTACGGCCGTCGAAAAATTGCCATCACCAAAATCCCAGTAATAACTGGTTGCATTCAAACTTGTATTTAAAAACGAAACATTGGCGCTTAAACAAAAGATAGAATCCGATTTTGTAAAGCTTGCTGTGGGGCCCAGTAAAATATCTACACAAAATACAAAGGTATTTACGGTGTTTCCATTAGTTACAGTAACTGAGATAACACCAGCACCAACAGGTCCCCAAACAACATCTATTTTCCCAGAATCGATGACCGTAAAAGTTCCACCAACAACATTCCAAGTGTACGTATTCCCGACGGTGTGTTTAATGAAATAAGTAGATGTACTAAATTCGCAAGCGTTGATACAAGGAGGGGTGACCGGATTCCCTCCACCAGCAGTGCCTCCGCTTGGTGGTTCAAGTTCAACAAAGTTACAATCAGGTTTGGGACATTTTACGGTTATATCTACACGAGTAAGTGGGGATTGAGTAAGATTACCTAGTCGATAGAAGAGGGTATATACGCCACAGCACTCCTTTGGATCACCTGTGAATTTTATAAAACCCTGTGGATCGATATAAACACATTCAGTTTGTGGCGAAATTACAAAGCAGGGCGGCATTGGGGGTGGCGCGCTGTTACAAAATGGATCGTTTTGGGTAACAGGTATTGGGTAAAACGGATTGTCTGCAAAGATGCAAATAGTATCGGGATTTGTATAATCACTTTGACCCATGGCCATTTGTGACCAAGCTAATACACAGCATAAAGTAATTGTAAATTTATTAAGCATGATTACAAATTTTAGGGGTTAGAAAGAGATATTTGCGTTAGGATTGGTATTGGTATTAATAGTTATTGCAGTTATAACAGTACCTACAGTGCTTCCCGCGCCAATGTTAAAATCTGATGTTACATTGCCAGTACAAGTATTCTTAATGATGAGACAGTTATTAGCCGTGATGTCAAAACCATGACTAGAGTTAAAACTAGACGTATTAGAAATAAACTGGCATCGATCAAAACTATTGCGAAATCCTGATATAGAGTTTCCTTGTGCGGAATTTGAAATTAAGATGTTATCATTTCCAAATATCTCATAGCCATGTCTTGTATTGGATCGGGAGTTGTTTCCTTCGATTCGACATGAAGCTAAGGAATAAAATCCGCTCCCGCCATTGTTGGATGCTGTATTGTATGTTACAGTTGAGCCATTACCCAATTGAAAGCCGTGCGAGGTATTTGCATAGGCATTACAATTTGTAATAACGCTGATATTTATCGTTTTTACGCCAACGCCGATATTTGATTTTGCTGTTGAGCTTAGAATGTTGCCACCGTGATCCATTTCGAAACCGTCGCTCAGATTGCTTTCTGCAACGCAATAACTGATCAGAGATGATTCACCCACATCTATACCATCAAGGGTATTTCCAAAAGCGATAACGTTAGTGATGGTAGAATTTTTACCTACATTGATGCCATCAAGTGCATTATTATTGACATTTAGGTTTTGAAAATTTCCGGAAGTAGTATTATCTAAATCTATGCCTTCCTTACCCCAATTTGAAATGGTCCCATTTAACACGGTAATATTTTTTTGAATGGCCGGTGTTGTTATCCCAGCAGATGTATTTGCAACGCTGCCTGCAAGCGTATTACCATTAAGATCAATAGTTACGTTTGACACATTTATCGTAATTCCGACTGCTGAAACGAAAGAAGTTGTGAGATAATAAGAGCCCGCTTGATTTATGGTAAAGGGCATATTTTCAATTGGAATTCTGCCAATTTTTAATAATAAGGAGTTGCTGGACTCAAGTAAAACCCATTGAGGAACTACTGTGGTTCCGCTATTGTAATAATACCCGGGGACGTTATCGGTTTGGTAGATTATAAGACTATTAGCCGGAGATACAATTAGATCTCTCTCACTTTTACTCATCCTAGGGAATAAAACACCTTTGTTACTAGATGTGATGTCTAACATGGAAGATGAATTGGCATTTGCGCCTGCAGGATGAATAGAGACCTGCCCCTTACCATAAAAGCCTAGGAGTAGAAGGACCAAAATCAAGGGTTTTTTCATCTTTGTGGTAATTTAGGGTTCTTAAATTGTTGATTAATACAATACAAAAGACTACGATTCAAATATGTATACGTAAACAAACACCTGATTGGAATCTGTCGAAACCAATCGGAATATTTGATTTTAGATAAATACTTTAGACTGAAGAATATCGAAAAATATTCTCTTACATGAATGTTGCGAATCAATTATTAGTATAACACTGATACTAAAATACGTAAAATATGTTATCACTTTACAAACCGAATAATTGGGCTCTATATGTTAATGATGTATATTTATATTACGGTCTTTATTGCTATAGACACACAATATTACATTAATAATTTGACATGCAGTATATTTTTCGGCAATATTTTTAAGAAAAAGAAATATTTTCTAACTGCTTAACTAACTGACATAGGTACTCATGGGATTTGATAAGCCTCGTGCCATACCAAGAGAATAGTTCTCCATCAACCAAGATAATCCTTGTGTTTGGTAGCATTTGTTGCAGTTCTGCTATATGCATTTCTTTGAATGGATAAGGTTCTGAGGATAGAAATATGAAACTTGGATTCATTTCTCTGATCTCTAGTGAAGATAGAACTGGATATCTTTCTTTTTTCTCGAGCAAATTTTGAAACCCATAATGAGCCATCATATGATGTATAAAAGTATCTCTTCCGACAGACATAAAAGGATCTCTCCATATCAAATACAGTACTTTTGATATTGAATTCTTGGAGATTGATTGATCTATCTTTTGAATTTTGTGAATCCAACGTTGTATCACCTGATCCTTAGCGGAAAAAATCGTTTTAAGATCTGATAACCACGACAGCGTATCTTTGATAGTTTTGATGTCAGTTACATATATGGGGACGTGAGCAGCTAATAGCGCCACATCGGTTAAATTGTTCTCTTCTTTATTCGCAAAAACTATGTCAGGTTTCAGTTCGATAATTTTCTGAATTTGCGGATTTTTTGTGCCGCCAATGATCGTTGCTTTCGAACGTAATAGTCTTGGGTGAATACAAAACTTAGTAACACCTACGATACTATCTATCAATCCAATATCCTCCAGCGTTTCGGATAGGGATGGTACGATAGAAACAATACGAGTCGGCGATAGGGGTAGTTTAATCTCATTTCCAATCTGATCAATTACGCTTATCAATGCTTTGTTCCCTTATATTGTCCCTTGAAATTCTTCTCACCAGCCATGACAGAGAACCCTAGGTGATTAGCTCGTGGCGGTACAGGACAGTTGAACCCATCGCTGTATGCGCACCACGGGTTATAACATTTATTAAAGTCAATCGTTAATTTTCCATCGACGATATCGTATGTGTAAAGATTGATATATCTCCCACCTCCATAAGTTGTTTCACCGTTCGTTAGATCTTTAAAAGGTAGAAACAAATTATTTTTGTAAAGCGGGTTGGCTGGTTGACCAAGGTTTTTGTAGATTTCTACTTGTATGGTTTTGCCTTGGTATGGACAAGAGGCGATAGAATGAAGGATGTAGGTTCTAGTTATGCCGCTATAGGTAGGTAGCTCAAATGGTTTAGCTTCGACTGCTGCCATACAGGTGCACTTTAGTTTCCAGTTTTTATCAATATCAAAAAAATCTAAATCCTTTAAATCTTCTGATTTCAAAGGCGATCGCGGATCATGAATGAAACCATCTTTGTATTTTACTCTATGATCATCCAGTTCTTTCACATACTTGTGGCATCCGAAGGAAATGGAAATCAGGAAACACAGCAAAGTTTTTATTTTCATAGTATTCTTTGTTTATGGCTCTGTGTTAACAAAAACAAGCTTATCTCCAAGCACATGTATTCGGTTGATATTAGTGATCCCTTGGTTGGAAAAGTTTGCTACTTCTGTCCAGAAGTTATTAGGTTTATCTAACAAAACAAGCTTGCTGCCATCCCCTGAAATGATACTTCCGTCTGCTAGCATTTCAAAATCTTCGCCTTCATCAGGCATCGTTGCTATCGTTCTTGTGATCTTCGTGCTGGTGTAATATTGCGAAAGTGCATTGCCATTTGCAGCTGATTTTTGAACGAAAGTCAGAACATCAGCTTGGTGCGATCGTAAGCACCTCCCTACATTTTCAGCGATGATGGATACTTGACCAGTTTTTATATTGGCTATCGCCAAGGTATTGATGGTTCCTACGAGAAACAGGGCAACTGAATCCTTACCCACCCAACAGTGATAGCCGATATTAGATAAATCTGGTAATAATCGGATACCTTTATTACTCATATTCATTGGGTA
>JANMMV010000834.1:0-1679 GCA_031373565.1 Saprospiraceae bacterium | reverse complement strand
GCTTTGACCAACACCCAAAAAAGAGGAGCCGCTTTGTTTTTTGGTAAGGCTAATTGCGTAAATTGTCATAATAGCCCGTCTCTCAATGGACAGAGATTTGCAGCAATTGGTGTCAATGACTTAGACCAAAGTGGTTATCTTGCTTATAAAACAAATGATGGTAGAAACAAGGGGAGAGGTGGATTCACTTTAAAAGACGAAGATTTATATAGATTTAAAGTTCCTTCCTTATACAATTTGAAACAAACCGGATTTTACTTTCATGGCGCGTCAAAGACTAGCCTAAAAGAAGTTGTTCAATATTTTAATGCTGGTATTCCTGAAAATCCACGTGTGGATGCGGGTAGGGTTGATGTATTGTTTAAACCACTTCATTTGACAGATACTGAAGTTGATGAACTTACAGAATTTTTGGAAAACGGCTTGTTTGACCCAGATCTTGTAAGATATAAACCAAAGTTTGTTATGTCAGGAAATTGTATTCCTAATAATGACATCATTTCTAAAAAAGACTTAGGCTGCAATTAATATGTTTTGACGGGGTATTAATTGAATCGTACCTATTGATCAATGCACGGATGTAGTCCATTCGGTGCATCAGCTTATGGAAATGATCATCCTCATATGCCAGTTGTCAATATGGTTTATCCGTATCACGCACTTAGAAACAAAGTCTTCCTTGCGTCTGGTAGAGACGATATGTACAATCCGAAAACGGTAGAGTAGCTTGGTTGAAGAAATACGAAATGACACATGATCATCTATTTATGATGCCAATTGGAGACCATTAGAAAGCTACGTTTTTTGAACCAGAGATTTTCGAAACGCACATCGAAGGTGAGTGCAATGTTTAACCTGTCTAAGACGATCGAAATCAAGTGGTCGATCTTTGGCACGTGGATTTGCCACTCCCGTGTTTTAAAGTGTATTACTGGGATTTTTAAAAAAGCAACTAATCGCTTTGATAACCTAATTGATCAGCCAAAGTGATTAGTTAAGGGGTTTTACACTGTTTCATCATTATCAACAGGTGTTGATTTTCTATTCTTTTCTATGTAAATATGATAGTATATCAAAGAAACTCCTCCTAAAATGAAAATACTTACAAATACACCTGCAGGTTCAGTGTCAAGATAGTTGTCGATAATCAGGCCGAATAACAAACCTAAGCCGATAGAAAGTAGAAATAAGCCTAACTTCAGCGAAGTGTTGGAGTCTGTGTCACTGTGGTCAAATATTCTTGCGGTCCGTCCGCTGTTAATGAGTGCCATACGTTCATTGTTTCTAGTCTTGAAAAAAGTTACGATCAAAACGATCATTGTGATAAAAAAGAAGGTGATTCCTACAATTGCTGGTGCCATGATGTTAAATTTTTTATTGTTCAACGTCATTACGTTTCTCATAATGGTTCGGTTACAAAAATTAGAATTTTTTTATTTCAAGCAAAAGTGTAACCGAATATTTATATCTGACGTATATTGCATATAGCTTGATATATGTCAAATGTAGCAAATGATACTTCTTGGATACCACGGATGGTTAAAGGTGACCGTCGGGCTATCAATTTTTTTGTAGAAACCTATGGAAGCTTTGTGTATAATGTGTGTTATAAAATCCTTTTGAGCAATGGAGAAGCAGAAGAAGCTGCCCAGGATGCTATCTTAAAAGTTGTTAAAGCC
>JANMMV010000823.1:0-4539 GCA_031373565.1 Saprospiraceae bacterium | reverse complement strand
GAGTCTCTCGAAGTCCTTGAGGAGTCTCACGAAGTACTTGAGGAGTCTCTCGCAGTACCTGAGGAGTCTCACGAATTACTTGGAGTCTCACGAAGTACCTGAGGAGTCTCACGAAGTACCTGAGGAGTCTTATCGACGTGCGTAAAAAACACAAAAATTTATATTTTGTAAGCGATTAAAGACGCAAATAGTCACAAAATATATTTAATTTATTTGTAGTAGCGCAATATAATATATTGATGTAGTGAGCTATTTTACATATTTAACTCATGGCTAAATTTTATATTTGAAATTAAAGTTATAATTATTTAAAATTTAAATTTATCTTTCCGTCGTGAAACAACTTACTATACTACTCAAAAGCTATTACATCTGAAAAAAATACGAAAGTAGAAGTAAGTTTGGTTCGCATTCAAGCAAGTGTACATCGATTGAAGAAGTATAGTCCCACCAAATCGCTGAAAGTAAAGACCAAAAACACTCTATAAAATGTAGGATAAAATCCCTAAGTGCACGGTCAAGAACGGAGTAAGTCAAGTGGCTACATTTTACAAAGCAGGAGATGACTCGGCAAATAGTTGCCAAAGCGTCGGTTGGCGATCCAACCAAGTAAACAAAAAAGCTCATGAAAGTGCTAAGAAGTGATTAAGCAATTTTAAAAAACAAATTGAACCTAAAATTTTATAGTTAATTATTTACGTTTACTACTATTTCGCAGACGGACTGTGAGAAGTTCTTTTTTTAACTTAATAAAATTATCATACCATGAGAATTATTAAATTTATTCTATTTTCCTTTTTACTATTTTTAGCTTGAGTTGCCAAAAAGATGTTTTGCAATCTTCGAGTGGACTTGATAACAGTTCTAGCCAATATAATTGGAATGAGCACGAAAAAGTCTTTTTCAATCTAAATCGAGCAGAAGAAGTAACTCAAACTAGAACCAGGATAGTTCGAGATTTTATTTATCATCCTCTTCTACTTGAATCATACAATGAATTAGCACGACAGAATGAAGGTCACGGATTTGTAACAAATCTTATCTCAAAGATCGGATACCCTTTATGGAATAAAACGATAATTCGAGATAACGAAGGATCAGCAACAGATGTCGTTTTAATTCCTTTTACCCCAACAAATGGGACATCAACATCAGGTATTCTAGTTTCATATAAAAAGAACAACTTGATAAAATTTGACATTGTTAGCCGAAGCGAATTTTTACAGCAAAATAATGGTGAAAACTGCTTCAAGATATCTTATCTAAGAGAGTTGCAAAAATTTGACCATGAGATTTTTGGTCTCCACGATCAGCAGATCAAAGAGGCTTATTGCGATTGCTCTGAACAGGCAGCAGGTGGACCTTTAAATCCAACTTCCAATGGAGCTTGTCCATGGGGGTTGATAGAACTATGTACCGATGGGGAGAATGATTCTTGGATAGGCGGTTTATGTAAATCTCCTCCACATTTAGACCATGACTTAGATTGTATTCCAAACGATCGAGATCAAGACTTTTACGAATTATCGATTCGGTTTAATATTACACAAACAGACTGGGAAAGGCTTGTTAGAGATTTTTGGAACGAGCATTATGAAGTTGACTATGATGAGACTCACAATGACTCACATCTTTATGATCTTGTATATGAGGATATTTTTAGTGGGGGGCAAGAGTGGAAGGAATATTTAGATTGGTTACTTGATTGGGCATTTGATCCTGACCATGATGATATTCCGAGTTGGGATGATTTTACACCTCATGGAATTGACAATTGCGATGATATTTTAAACCCTATTAGCGGGGGAAAAGTAGAATCAAGAACTGTAACATGTGAAACCTACTATACTCGTATCTGTGAGGGGCAGGGAAATTCACTACAATGGTTCGATATAATTGGTGATCTTATTCCCTGTCCGGGGTGTACGAATCAAGATCTTGATCCTGACAATCAGCTTCAGAGTTTAGGCTGGCATCTAAATAATTATGTTGATGATTATCTTGATGGGAATTCAAGTATATATAATGACCTTTGGCCTTTAGTGCAAGATTGCCCAGCATTAGGAGGCACTAACAATGTTTATGCTTGCTTTGATGAGAAATTATTAGTATTGGCTGAAAACATGACTTCTTGCTTGCAATACAGTTTTGTAGGATGCGATGAATCTCCGAATGGTATATGCCCAGAAACTTTTAATTTCGTCGAAACTGGCAATGGCTATACATGTGAAGTTAATACAACTTCATTTAAATATTTTGGAGCCGAAAACTTTACAATGCACGTAGGCACCTTATGCATCCAAACTAGTAAAAGAAGTTCCGATGGAAATTTCCTTCCTCCATATGAAGCTTCGGAAATAATGACAACCGCATGGGAAACAGCACAATTCTTAACCGCTACGGAGTTCGCAGCTTCAAATCACAGTTTGACAAACCAACAATTTAAAATTCTTTTCATCGAAAATCTAAATTTTGCGATGAATGGCTTATTTCAAAATAATACAGGCACATCAATATCAATTTCAAATGGGCCATGTGCTGGAAATATTCCTAAATCTAAACCCAAATACAGTATATTATGTTTTTAAAGTATATTTCGGTATTATTAATTATTTTTATGAATTCAGATAATATTGTAATCGGGCAGGTTACTAATGATTACTTAGATTATATCTTAGATGAGATTGAAACAACTTTTAATGAGCATTATGGTATTTTTCATGAAAACGTTTTAATAATTGTCGATTCAAGTCATAATATTGACGTTCCATCAATTGCCAAACATTCTCGTATTCTGAATTATAATATCTCAAATGAGTTATTGACAAGTAAAAGTAAATTACTATTTACAACAAGTAACTTATTACTTATTCAATTTAAAAAAGGGCATTTTAGTGAAGTAAAACCGAATTTGTTTGTGCCAGAACTTATTTGTTTTTCATCAAATGGGAGTCAAAAACAAAATTTGAGTGGTAACTTATTTCCAAGTTATGTCATAAAAAATGAGAAAGTAATTTTTACTAAGCCCAAATCATTTTTCATTTGTGAATTCGATATAGAGTAAGAAACAACCAGATGACAACACTTCATTGAAGGAAAGGCAGCCCTATGCTTCGACTCCGCTCAGCAATACGGGGCTGCCATACTTCAATTTTAAACGTTACCTACCGACGAGACCTTTGCCATTCAAAATATATTTGGTAAGCCACCGGGGTGGCTTGTTAATTGGGGTATCACAGTGGCTTTTGTTTTTTTGATCTTATGTCTAGGGATAACATCTCTTGTGCAGTATCCAGATAAACTTGTCATGCCCGCCACCCTTTTTACTGAAAACCCTCCAGTAGAAATCTTGAGTAAAATAAGCGCCGAAGTTGATTCTATACACGTAAAAGATAAATCATCCGTATCCCGTGGGGACGTCATCTTGCAATTTCGATCTACTGTCGATGAAAGCGATGTAGCCGCTTTACGCGCCTTTTTTGTACAATTAGATGCTATAGACTACATACCTGATTATTTGTCGGTATCCTATCCCAAAGGATTGAATCTGGGCATGATCAGTTCCTCATATACGACGATGATGCAGCAATATGAAGAGTTTCAACATTTCCTACAACAAAGTGCCGTATTTGTAAAAATAAAAGCGATAGGTAATGAGATAGATCAAATCAAGTATCTAAATCAATCACTATCAAAACAAGCCGTGTTTTATGAAAAAGAAGTGGCGCTCACCGAAAAAGACTACAACAGGCACACGCAACTCCGAGAACAAGGCGTCATAGCTGATCTAGAAAAAGAAAAAGCGGAGTCAAAAATACTCAACGAAAAACGAAATCTCGAAGCTTTCCGCGCTCAAAAACTCAACAATGAAGTCCGAATAGAACAACTAAAATCCCAAATCTCCGATCTCACCGCAGATAGATCATCAGGCGTCGCTACGAGGATTTTTGCCATCAGACAGATGAAAGAAAAAATCATCCATGAAATCAAAGAATGGGAGGACCTGCACCTATTAAAAGCACCTTTTGATGCCGACATTATTTACACCAAGTATCTATCAAAAAATCAATTTGTCAAAGCGGGAGACATCGTACTGACATGCCTACCACACCATACTGGAGATAGTTATATGGCACAAGGCAAACTGCCCGTTAAAGCTGCTGGCACACTGCAAGTTGGCCAACATGCCACCTTGGAATTAGAAAGTTACCCTGCTGCGCAGTATGGTGTCATACAAGCTAAGGTATCAGATTTTTCTACCATACCCACTGAAAATAGCTATTTAGTATGCTTAGCACTTCCACGTCCATTTGTGACCACGTATAAAAAAGTAATTCCACAAAATCAAAATTTGACTGCAATGGTGACGATCCAGACCATAGAATACACCTTGTTGGAGCGATTATCCCAGAATCCGCATTAGAAATTTATTCCGAAAATATCTGACTTCATATTTGTTTCGGTACTCATTTTTCCTTCCTCAAGGTAGCTTAGGCTACATTTCCGGGTGAAAAACTCCGTGCCTCACAACTATTTTGT